>WFXK01000024.1 GCA_015490695.1 Bacteroidota bacterium
ACCTTAAGATAAACTTTCCCTTTAATTCCTGAACCTTCCAACTGCTTAGGATAGCGAATTTGATTTTTAAGCGCTCTTACATTAAGGCATTGGGGGTCTCTGTCTACTAAAATGAATTCATCGGGGTCGGGGTCGGGCTCAGGGTCATCATCTTTTAAAGGAGAATACTCTTCAATAGGCGCATTTAAAATCCGCTGTGCTTCTTCATCTATGACCGCTTGTGCTGTAGCCGCCTCTTGAGACTGACCTTCCTGTTGTGAATAGCCTTGGGTAGTGTCTTGCGTCTCTGGTTCTGCCATTTGTACAGAAGAAGGAGCTTCTGAAGTGGCTACTACTTCTTTTTCTTCTTGCAACGTTTCCTTTTTTGGTTGTTCAACGCTCTGACACGCAACTATCCACAAAACAAACACTAAACGCCGCATCCCTTGGGCAAACTTAAAGAAAATTTTACTCCACTAAAACTTTTCTAATTGACAATGTTTCTATATTCTATCTCATTAACCTCCGTTCTTTCACTGCCCTCTATAATCCCCTACTCTCAAATTCAAAAGCTGTTGTTTCTGCTCCTCACTCAAAGGTAAAGACTTAATAAATTCATGAAGCTCTCCCATTGTTCGTTTTTGACCCCGGCTAAAGTGTTTTAGACGTTCATAAGCGTCCACTATGCCGTTTTGACGTAATAAAGTTTGGATGGCTTCTGTTAACACCTCAGGATGTTCGTTCAAGTCGTTTTCTATGGTTGTTGTCTCTGGTGTTAAGCGTTGTAGTCCTTCTATAAGGTTTTGTATTCCTAAAAAAGTATGAGCGAAAGGAACGCCAATGTTGCGAACAATCGTTGAGTCGGTCAAATCTCTTTGTAGACGAGAAACAGGAAGTTTCCTTGCTAAAAACTCCCAAAGAGCATTAGCAAGATGAAGATTTCCTTCAGCGTTCTCAAAATGAATAGGGTTCACTTTATGGGGCATGGTAGAAGAACCCACCTCTTCAGCAATCGCTCTTAAACGAAAGTACCCCTTACTAATGTAAAGCCACATGTCTTGAGCGAAATCTATTAAAATGGTGTTTAGTCGCTTAATGGCGTCAAATAATTGGGCGAGGCTATCGTAAGGATCTATCTGGGTTGTTGGGAAACTGCGTTCTATCCCTAAGGAACGGAGAAACGATTCGGCAAACTGATGCCATGGTACTTGCGGATAAGCAAAGTAGTGGGCATTAAAGTTACCTGTTGCTCCTCCAAACTTTCCTTTAAGACGAACTGCTTTTATTTGTGTTAAAGCCTCGGAAAGCCGTACAGCAAAGACTTTGCTTTCTTTTCCTAAGGAAGTGGGCGAAGCAGGTTGTCCGTGCGTAAATCCTAACATCGTAATGGCTTGCCACTGCTCTGCTTTCGCATGTAAATCCCGCTCTAAGGTTTGAACCAAAGGAAAAAACTCCTGTTGTAAAAAATCTTTTATCATCCACGGAAGCGCTGTATTGTTAACATCTTGCGATGTCAAACCAAAATGAATAAAAGCAAGCACATAATTACATTGTTGGGAAGAGAGCAAAGAAGAAAAAACTTCTTTCAATCGCTTTCTTAACCAGTATTCTATGGCTTTTACATCATGATTGGTTTGGCGTTCTATGGCTTTGATTTCTTGTGCATCTTCCAAAGAAAAATGGTTTATAACTTCTTTTAATCGCTCTTCATGAGCCTGTAAAAAAGTTAATGGAAGTTCCTCAAGTTTAGAGAGCGCAATAAGGTAATGGATTTCTACTTTTACTCTATAAAAGATATAGGCGTATTCGGAGAAGTAATGACTTAGGTTTTGTAGTTTATGGTAGTAGCGTCCGTCTACGGGACTGATAGCGGTTAGCGGGGAGTGTTCATTCATCTGGGAGCAGTTCCAGGATTTCTTCCGATATACCTGTAAAGGCGAATCCGCCGTCATGATAGAAGTTTTGCATCGTAACTTTTCGGCTTAAATCGGAAAAGAGGAAGATAACGAAGTTTGCACAATCTAAGGCAGTTGCGTTTCCTAAGGGAGAGAGCAACTCAGCGTATTTTAACATCTTCTTAAATCCTTCAATGCCTGTGCCTGCGGTTGTTGGTGTAGGGGATTGCGATACGGTGTTTACTCTGACTTTTTTATGTTTTGCCCAGAAGTAGCCGAAGGTTCGGGTGATGGATTCTAACAAGGCTTTAGCGTCGCTCATGTCGTTATATTTTGGAAAAGCCCGCTGTGCTGCAATATAGGTTAATGCAACCCAAGAACCCCATTCATTCATAATATCCATTTTCCATGCTACATGCATCATTTTATGGAAAGAAATCGCAGAAACATCTAAGGTTTTCATATACCAATCGTAATTCAGGTCTGTATAAGGACGTTTTTTTCGTACGTTGTTAGACATTCCTATGGAATGTAGTACGAAGTCAATTTTACCGAAGTGTTTTTTAGCGGTTTCAAAGAGGTTTTGTAGGTCTTCTAATTTTGTTGCGTCTGCGGCGACGACAGGTGCGTTAATTTGTTCTGCTAAGGTTTTGATTTTCCCCATGCGGAGTGCTACAGGAGCGTTTGTTAATAAGATTTCAGCGCCTTCTTCATGGGCTCTTAGGGCGACTTGCCAAGCGATAGAAGACTCATCTAAAGCCCCTGTAATAATCCCTTTTTTTCCTTGTAGTAATGCCATTTATGTTGTTGGTTTAGGTACCACAGCAATCGCAGCGACCTTATCCCCTTGTGCTACTTTAATCACCCTTGCTCCCCTCGCATTACGATTCATTTGACTAATCTCTTCTACGCGTACCCGAATCGCTATTCCTTTTTGCGTTATTAGAATCAGATGTTCGTTGCCATGGACTAAAGCCGCTGCAGCTAACTTTCCAGATTTTTCTGAAAGCGCATGAGTAATCACCCCCTTTGTACCCCTATTCGTCTGACGATATTGCTCTAAGGGAGTACGTTTCCCATATCCTAAGGTCGTGATGGTTAACAATTGCCGTTGTCCATGTCCATTCACTAACATTGCAACCACCCTATCCGATTCGTTTTGTAGTTTAATAGCAATAACCCCTTGAGCTGTTCTCCCCATAGGACGAATGGTCTTCACAGGAAAACGATTACAATAACCTTCTTTGGTAATAATAAACACTTCGTCGTCATCGGTACATAATGCAACATTCACTAACTTATCGCCACCTTTAAAGTTCATCACTGTTAAACCGCTTTTGCGAACGTTGCTAAAGGCTTCTAAGGCAACTCGCTTAGCAATCCCCTTTGCTGTGCAAAAGAGTAAATATTTTCCTTTTAAATGATTAGGGTCTTTTAGATGACGAACATTCAAGACGGTTAACACAGAATCATCATCAGGGATTTGCAAATAGTTTCTGATGGAACGTCCTCGGGAAGTAGATTTTTTGTCTAAGATTTCAAGGGCGTGGACAGGAAGGGCAAAGCATTTTCCTTTTTCAGTAAAGAACAGTAGTTCATCGTGGGTGTGGGCGTAAATCAACACTTTGATTTTATCCTCTTCTTTCAAGTTACCTCCTGCTTTGCCTCCTTTTCCCCCTCTTGCCTGTGCCCGATAAGCCGCCGTAGATGTAACACGAATATAATTATCTACGCTTAAAGTAATCAAAACAGGCTTGTCTAAAATAATATCTTTCTCGGAAAATTCCTCTGTAGACTTCACAATTTCGGTTCTTCGCTCATCTCCATAACGCTCTTTAATCTCATCTAATTCATCTTTGATAATCTGCATTTGTAGTGATTCATCGGACAACACTTTTTTATAATAAGCAATTTTTTCTTTTAGGTTTTCATAATCTTTTTTTATTTTTTCTCGTTCTAATCCTGTTAGTCGTTGCAGTCTCATGTCTAAAATCGCTTGTGCTTGTACTTCAGTAAGTTGGAACCGCTGCATGAGTTGCTCTTTTGCCACAGTGGGGTTTTCTGATGAGCGAATTAATTGGATAACTTCATCTAAATGGTCTAAGGCAATTAACAATCCTTCTAAGATATGGGCTTGACGTTCGGCTTGTTTTAATAAATAACGAGTTCTACGAAGAACAACCGTATGGCGATGTTCAACATAGTAACGAATCATTTCTTTTAAATTCAGCAGGCGGGGTCTACCATGGACCAATGCAATGCAATTGGCATTAAAGTTCGTTTGTAGTGGCGTTTTTACATAAAGACTATTGAGCACCACTTTTGGATTTACACCTTTTTTTAATTCTATAACAATACGCATGCCACGTCTATCGCTCTCGTCGCGTAAATCTTCAATCCCTTCTAATTTTTTTTCTCGGGCTAATTCCGCGATGCGTTCTATCAAAGCAGCTTTTTCAACTCTATAAGGGATTTCTGTAATAACGATACGATGACGATTTTTCTTCGTTTCTATTTCTGCTTTTCCTCTGAGAACAATTTTTCCTTTTCCTGTCAAATAGGTTTGTTTTACTCCTTCGTAGCCGTAAATGATTCCTCCTGTGGGGAAGTCTGGAGCAGGGATGTATTGCATCAGTTCTTCTACAGAAATTTGTGGGTTATCTATATAGGCTTTAATGCCTTCTACCAGTTCACTGAGGTTATGTGGAGGGATTTCTGTAGACATGCCGACAGCGATGCCTGTAGCGCCATTCATTAGCAATTGGGGGATTTTTGCAGGAAGCACTACAGGTTCTTTCAAAGAGCCATCAAAGTTATCGGTGAAATTTACGGTATCTAATTGCAGGTCGGCAAGCATTTCTTCGGCAATGCGGGTTAGGCGCACTTCGGTATAGCGCATGGCTGCAGGACCATCGCCATCTATGCTACCGAAGTTTCCTTGTCCGTCTACCAAGGGATAGCGCAGGCTCCATGGCTGTGCCATACGAACCATTGCTTCATAAACCGCACTATCCCCATGCGGATGGTATTTACCTAAGACTTCCCCAACAACCCTCGCCGACTTTTTATAAGGTTTATTATGATACAATCCCAGTTCATGCATGCCATAAAGCACCCTACGATGAACGGGTTTAAGTCCATCTCGTACATCTGGCAGTGCCCGAGCAACAATCACCGACATCGCATAATCAATATAGGCACTGCGCATCTGCTCTACAATTCCAACAGGAATAATTTTCCCTTCTGAAAATAAAGAATCCTTCATCGCTTATGCCATAAATAAAAATTGTGCTAATAAAAGAATAACGCCTAACCAAATTAACAAAGCATAATTTTGAATAATCCCTGTTTGTAGTCGGCGCAACAATTCTGCAAATCCCTGAACCGACTCCCCTGTACCATCTACAACACCATCTACGATATTTCTATCAATCCAGTCCAAAACTTTCTCGGAAAAAGCAACAAAAGGTTTTACGATGATTCGTTCATAGAGTTCATCAACATAGTATTTGTTTTGCAGCACATTATAGAATTTGCCTAAGCGTTTAGCTAACAGTTCATCACCTTGCAAGGCATGTTTTTTATAAAGACGCAGGGCAAGGAAGACCCCTAAGAGGGCAATCACAATAGAAAGTGTGATTAAAAAGATTTCCATTCCGAGAGAAGGGTGTAAAGCTTCTTTAAGGAAATCTTCTTGGGTTGCCAACAGTGGATTTTCCTCAATAGAGAGCCAATGATGGGTAATCCAGTTGTATTTTCCGTGTCCGAAGAGTTCGGGTAGTCCGAAGAAGCCGCCGATGATGGAGAAGATGGCTAAAATCCACAAGGGGATGGTCATCACGGCAGGCGATTCATGAGGAGGATGTTCCTCAGCATTAAAACGGGGCTTCCCTTCAAAAGTTAAAGTGCTTAAGCGGGTCATGTAAAAGGCTGTTAAGAAAGCAGTAAGCACACCAATGAGCCAATAAACGTAGTAAATAGCATAAGTGTGACCTGCAAAGAAGTTTCTGGATAGGATCTCATCCTTAGAGAAGAAGCCTGCTAAGGGGGGGATGCCTGCGATGGCGAGGGTGGCAATCCAAAAAGTGATGCTGGTAGAAGGAAGGTATTTTCTCAGTCCGCCCATGGTTCGGATGTCTTGGGGGTCTTTAACCGCATGAGTGTGCTCCATGGCATGAATCACAGAACCTGAACCTAAGAACAAACAGGCTTTAAAGAAAGCATGGGTCATAAGATGGAAGATGGCTGCGGCAAAAGCCCCTGCACCTAACCCCATGAACATATAACCTAATTGCGAGACCGTAGAATAGGCTAATACTTTTTTAATATCGTTTTGTGCGATGGCAATAGAGGCAGCTAGTAACGCTGTTAAAGCAGACACTGCGCCGATAATCATCAATACTTCAGGCACTTGTATATAGACCCAGCTCATACGGGCAATCAAATAAATACCTGCGGTTACCATGGTAGCAGCGTGAATTAATGCAGAGACGGGGGTAGGACCTGCCATAGCATCAGGGAGCCATACATATAAAGGGATTTGAGCCGATTTGCCTGTTGCAGCGATAAAAAGCAATAGCGTCATCCAAAAAGCCCAATGCCCTGTGATGTTGCCTACTAAGGCTTCGTATTTTAGAGAACCAGCGACATGATAAGCAATCAGCATTGCAACGATGAAAGCAAAGTCACCGATACGGTTAACAACAAAGGCTTTTTGTGCTGCTTTGGCTTTCATCATGTCTTTATACCAAAAGCCAATAAGGAAATAAGAGCAAGCCCCTACGCCTTCCCAACCTAAGAACGTAACTAAAAGGTTATCTGCCATCACTAAATTATTCATTGCGAAGATAAAGAGGTTTAGGTAGGCGAAGTATTTATAGAAGCCTTTGTCGCCGTGCATGTATCCAATAGAATAGAGGTGGATGATGCCCCCTACTCCTGTGACGATAAGTCCCATTAGAAGGGATAGTTGGTCTAAAACATAGCTGAATTCTAAGGAGAACGCGCCGATTTGCATCCATGAAAGGATAGAGAAGCGGATAGGTTCTTTATAGTTGATAAACAGATTTAGGAGGATGAAGAAGGGGATGAAGACTAAAAGGGTTGCGACAGTACCGATAGCTTTTTCTTGTTGTCTTATAGCGGGGAAGGCTAATCCCCCGACACCGATAATGAGCGCACCGAAGAAAGGTAATAAAATAATAAGAGGTAAAAGGCTTTCCATAGTTTACCACTTAAATAGGTTAAATTCGGAAAGGTTTACGGTTTGTTTATTGCGGAACATGGCGATGATGATGGCTAAGCCGACGACGGCTTCTGCGGCGGCGACACACATGACAAAAAACACCATCATAGCACCCGCAGCATCATTATGAAAACGAGAGAACGCAACAAACGCCAAGTTCGCCGCATTCAACATTAATTCCACACACATAAATACAATGATGGCATTGCGTCTTAATAAAACGCCCAACGCCCCAAGAGAAAATAATAAACTGCTAACGATTAAATAATGCATTACGCTCATATCCCTCTGTACTTTTTCGCAATGACAATAGCGGCAACAATGGCGACTAATAAAATAAGCGAAATCAATTCAAAAGGTAATACATACTCGGTCAATAACGCATGTCCAATAGATTCCACCGTGCTATAAAGATAATTTTCATTTTGGTCTAAAGACGTTTTAGAAAACACAGAAACTGCAGTTAACAACTGCGTAAAAAATACTGCAGCAAACACAACAGCAAACACTGATGAGGCATTAAACCGAATCGCCACAGTATCTTTCCTTGTTAAATTCAAAAGCATGATCACGAACAGAAACAAAATCATAATGGCACCTGCGTAAACAATGATTTGGATGATAAACAAAAATTGTGCTTGTAGTGTAAGAAACAATCCTGCTAAGGAGAACAAACTTAAAATCATATAAAGGACGCTATAGACGGGGTTTCTGCTGGTTATCATCCCCATTGCTCCGACAATGGCAAGTAGCGTAAAAACAATAAAGCCGATACTCATAGCAGGGCGCTAATTTGAGAGTTTTTCCTGAGATTACCAACAAAAAAGAAAAGTGCTTTGACATAAAATTTTCCCATTACCACCGAAAACAATTTTGTTATATTTGCAAACACAAAAAGAGAATATATGAGTTATCAGAACTACCCTGACACAAAAGCAGCTTTTGAAAAAATTATTCAATTTTTACGGGATGGAGAGGCTCAAGTTTTTGTCTTAAAAGGATATGCAGGAACAGGAAAAACAACTTTGATTAACGATATTTCAAAGGTCTTTTTAGAATATTTGAGAAAAATAGAGGAGTATGGAGGAAGCGACCTCTACGATGAATACGGATTACCCAATATTAACGACTTTTTAGTCTTGATGGCACCTACGGGGAACGCAGCCCAGATTTTAGCCTGCAAAACCGAATTAGAAGTCCGCACCATTCATAGCACTATCTACCAATGGGATGCACAAAAAACCCTGGAAGAAAACACCCTCTTTTTCAATGAAAATAGCACTGAAGAGGAAGGAAACGAACAAAAAGTAGTCTTTAGAATTAAAGGCAATCCACTTAATGACTCAAAACTACAACGAACCTTAGAAAACTTTAGAGTAAAATCAAAGAACCAAATAAACATCTTTCCTCTATACATCATAGATGAAAGTTCCATGATTTCAGACAAATATAAAGAGGATGGAGCTTTGCGTTTCGGCTCTGGACAACTTTTAAAAGATATTTTAGAGTACACGGGTCTTATTTCTAATAAAGTGCTGAGGGCAAAAGTTATTTTTGTTGGAGACCCTGCACAATTACCTCCTACCGATAAAAGTGTATTCGCACCAGCACTAAACGAAGCATACTTAAAAGAAAAATACAACTTAAACGTTCAATCTGCTACATTAACAATCATTAAACGGCAAAAAGAAGGAAGTAAAGTACTAAAACAAGCAGAAAAAATCCGTAAAGCCTTAGAAACCCTAAACTTTTACCAATTTTCTATAGAAGATGATAACAACGAAATCATCTGCTTAACCGCTAATAAAGACGAAAGGCGTAAAAAACTCATGGACCACTATATAAAAGAAAGTGGCTCTAAAATCATTATTACTTTTACCAACGAAGAACGAGAAAAGTACAACGCTGCAATAAGAAAAAGAGTCTTCAGCCTTACAGATGACGATTTAAAAAGCTACCAAAATCACCTTATCAAAGACGACCACCTTGTGATTGTTCAAAATAATTACTTGTTTAACCTATTAAATGGAGATTTTGTCAAAGTCATGGAAGAAATTCCTATAAGTGAACAAGAGCGCTCAGCATTAGGAGTGTTAAAGGGAAAACCTACTGTGGTGGTTGATGGTGCTTATATAAAAATGCCTATCCCTAGTTTCTACAGAGATAATGCCTTTCTGCTGTGGAAAAAAGTTAAAGTACGTATTATGAATACCTGCGACAAAAAAGAAAAAGAAAAAGAAAAAGAAAACAATGCAACCAAAGAGATTTTAGTGTTATTAAACCCTATGCTTAATACCAAAGAATATCCTTATCCCAACGACTCAACACTGAGAAAGTGGCTGTGGATAAACTTTTTAATACGTAGAAAGTTTGAAGTAGCTTGTTTTTTCAGAGGAGCACAAAGAATAAAAAAGCTGTTAATGGATTACAAAGCAAACAAAAATTATGTGTTGGGACAACTAAATAGATTTGAAGAAATCCCTAAAAACAAAGATAAAGTTTTATTCATCATAGGGATATTTGCTCGGCAAGACCCTAAGCCGTATCAACAAACCTTTGAACAATATTTAGATACAGAATGTTATTGGGATGGAAGTTCTTATCGGACGTTAAAAGAAGTGATAGATAAAATAGATACTTCTTCTCCCAATGCTATTATTCAGAGTTTAGAGCGATTACAGCAAGCCCTTTTTAATATTCATGTTAAGATTTTACAAGAAGACCGTTTATACAATTGCATTATTGCGGACTATGGTTATGCGGTAACATGCCACAAAGCCCAAGGAAACGAATGGGATGTGGTATTTATCGACTGGACTAAACGATGGAGCTATAGAAGCGTAAAAGGCGAAGGACAAATTTATCAAGAGGACTTTTTCCGTTGGGCTTACACGGCTATCACAAGAGCAAGAAAAAAAGTTTATAACATCTATACCCCTTCCTTTGATTATACAAAAGACAAAAGAACTATCCAGCTTTTAAAGCAGTACCAACCTAATGGCAGTAATGGGGATCTTTTATATGAACTTGGTCAAAACAGAACACTACCGAAAGGCGTTGTTGGTTATTTTTTACACAAGCTCTTGATTAAAGACGATGGAACTATTGATGAAGACTTGGTAAACAATGATTGGATTATCCTTGCCAACCGACTTCCTTACTTATACTCGGCTTATAAGTGGAGCGATACAGAATTTAGTTTATTTGCCGAATGCGCACTGGATAAATTGACACGCCACTGGGGAACTATTGAGAAAATTTTCATCCCTAACCCAATAGACGACTTTATGAAAGGGGTATCACTTCGCCCCTTTCATAAGCCTGAAACAGAAAACGATTACCGCAAAAAAGTTACAGCAAAACTACTTTCTGAATATGCACGCTCCCTCAATAACATAGGAAACATAAAAAAGATTGAAACGATTCTTCCTGATTTGGAACTTATCTTTAACTTTCACATGGATTATGACTTTATGGACTTAGCAACGTTTTCATTTTTCACCCACTACCTTGCTGAGTCCTACCTTACCTTAGGAGATGAAGAAAAAGCGTACAACACTATTTTGAAAACACTAAAAAAGTACAAAAACGATGTATACACCGACCCTACCTTCGCCCATTTATGGAATCTGCTTCAAAAACTGTATGAAAACTACCATCTAAAAAAATTGCCGATAATAGACCCCGAAGTAAAAAAGAAGATTACCCTAAGGAGATTAGCTATTTGGGAAAAGGCAACAGAATTGTTTTATGGGTCCTATAAAAACAAAAAAACGAGATTGGAACATCTTTTTAACGTTCAAGCAGGTTTAATCAGTTATATCATGTACAATTCATTGTATCTAAAAAACGTTAATCCTGAAGATGCTTTTATTCAGAAGTTGATAAAGATTGCTAAGCGGAATTGCGAAGAAATAGGTTTAGTATTAGAGGAGGCTAAAAAACGTGGCATTTATCTTCCCGAGAGGTTTTCTCAGTTTTACGATAAGCGACTTCCTGCCTTCAAGCAACGGCTTGCAGACTTAGAAAGTAAGAGCACGAAGCCTTTAGTTGACTTCCCTCGCAACCAATTTTTTGAAACGTACTTAAAACCTATCATAGAGCCAAGCACTTAAGGTTTATAATGAACAATCATCCTCTTGTAAATCTATTGCAGAAAGATACCATCTTCCATTTACAAGGGTTAGAGAAAAGACTAAGTGTCCTGCTTGGTTGTCTACCAATATCACACGGCGGGATTTTTTTCCTAAGTCTTCAAGACGTTTTGCCTCCTTAGGGTCTAACTCTATAGCGGTAACCATAGCACTGAATCGCTCAGCATTTAAGACACTAAAGTCAGGTTTATCTATGTTGGCATAAAAGCCTGTACGGTCCCATTGGGAAGTTCTACAATCAAAACTGGGGAGTTTGTCGGAGAACTGCAGTGAGTGATTTAAGTAGTATCCTTTTCTCAAAGAGAACCAATAGGTTGCGTCTCCTCTTTTTATATGCT
The DNA here is from genome assembly GCA_015490695.1 of Bacteroidota bacterium. Classification (GTDB taxonomy): domain Bacteria; phylum Bacteroidota; class Bacteroidia; order SpSt-205; family S141-50; genus S141-50. Next base: position 11,612 of record WFXK01000024.1, read on the forward strand.
CATCTTCCAAAGTAAATGCTGTACCTATGTTGATAGCAGCAGGAGCAATCCCCGTTTTAACAATAACATACAAACCTATTTCTGGATGCACTAAGGAACGAAGTTTTTGAGTATTGCGCTCTGCAACCGCTTCTACAACCGCTTTTGCTGTCTGTACAAAATGCACTTTTTCGTGGATTTTTGTCATGAGTTTTTTAATTACATTTTTTGGTAATTTCCTCATTGTGAACACAAATTTTTCCATTCTCAATTCCCAGAGATTTTCTCCGATTTGTTTAAGGGAGATAATAAGGTCATTGTGTGATGATGTGAAGAAATATTCATTTCCTTCTTTTGCAACTTCATAGTTTTTCAATAGCGTATCCGCATTTTTGAAGTCAGCGCTATATTTTATTATATTTTCGTTACTGAAGCGGAAATAGGCAAAATTCTCCAGAAGGCTTTCACCTGATGCCTTTATAAGTGCATTAAGGAAACCATAAGCGAATTTTTCTGCTGAAGTGGTTTTTGCTTCATCTATTTGGACTTGTTGTACTTCAAAAAAGGTCTCTTCAGACTCCTGAGAGGCTTGTTTTTGCTCTGTAGTGCAGGCAATTAGTGCGAACCACGCGACAAATACAATTCGCTTCATAGTTAAGCTAAATAAGGATTTTCAAGTTAAAAGTCACTGTACCAAAAAAATAAGGGGGGCTATGCCCCCCTCATTTTTCTTTTATTGAATGTTCAGCACTACAGGTGATGAGCCGTTTACTGAGACAGAAACCTTTCCGTCACAAGCCCGGTTATCAGGGTCAAAGTTGACAACAATCTCATCAGGATTTTGCGGGTCTTTGAAGAAGGTCATTATTAACTCACCTGCATGGGGAAAGCGACACATCCACATCTTTTGCAAGGGATTAGAAGACTTGGAAACCATTGTAAATTGTACATTACGACGACTTACGCCGTTAATGGTGTCTGTAACCGCATAAGCATCATCCGTTTCATCCATAACGGTCATATACCCTTGAGTTTTCACAATAGTAAACATGTAATAATCCCATCGTAGTGCAGAGCTGTCTTTGAATACAAAACGTAGGGGTACCCGTTGTCCGTTAACAATGTTGTCAATAACCCACATAGGTCTTCCTGCGGAGTCTTTACCTTCATAAAACATAGTAAAGCCACCTTCTAAGCGTTCTCCATTGATAGTGAAGTTTTGATATTGCACTGTGATGCTGAACCCCGGTGCTTTAGGAGTTCCATTGTACTGGGTGATGATTTGTCCTGTGTAGGTTACGCCGTTGCATTGGGTACCTTGTCCGAAGTCAATGATGATGATACGACTTGTAGTGTCATGGGTGTAGTTGGCTCCGCAAGGACCTACTTGTGCTGATGATGCTACTCGGGCAACCATGTCTTCTTCGGCATAAACAGCTTCTACGTATCCCATAGAAGAATTCACTTGCTGCGTAGCTCTTGCGTTGTCCGTTACCACTTCAGCAGTTTCTGTAGACAAAGATGGGGGAGCTACAGGAGCATCGGTGCTCGGCTCCCTGTCCTTACACCCCCAAACTACCAACGACAACAAAGCCGCTAACATAAAATAAAACGTTCCTCGCTTCATTGCTCTTAAAAATTTACTTTCCGAGAACAAAAGTAAAACACTTTCCCCATACTTGCCACTTCCCTATCCGCAATTCTTACGCATTCAAAATAAAAATTCCCTACTTTTGTCTCTGCTATGCCCGATGAACAAGTCAAAAACTATTATGAGCTTATCCGGGAAGTCCCGTTAGAAAGTCTTCTGTTCATTGACATTGAAACCGTTCCTCAAAAAGCTACTTATGAAGAGCTTTCTGAAACCTGGAAACAACAATGGAAAAACAAAATGAAAAGAAACCTTTCAGAAGCAGACCAAGAAAGTGAAGCAAGCGTCCTATATCAAGAAAGAGCAGGTATCTACCCAGAATTTGGAAAAATCATCGCTATCGGTGTCGGCGCTTTTGAAAAGCCATCAAAACTTAAAGTTAGTGTCTGGGGAACCTGTAACGAAAAAAAACTATTAGAACAGTTTTTAACTATCTTCCAAAAAAGAATCAATAAAAAATGGACAAACTGGAATACCTCTAATGGGAAATTGCTCAAAGATGCTCTTTATATTGTAGGACATAACATCCGAGAATTTGATATTCCCTATTTAGGAAGACGACTATTAGTGCATGGACTTCCCTTACCAGGTCCTTTGCAACTTTTGGGAACCAAACCCTGGGAAAACGCCCATTTATTAGACCTCATGCAACTATGGAGCTTCGGCGATAAGCGAAACTTTATTAAACTAGATCTTTTAGCCCTTACCTTAGGTTTAACTTCTCCCAAAAGTGATATGGACGGCTCTATGGTAGCCCAAAAATACTATGAAGGCAAACACGATGAAATTCTAAACTATTGCGCTCAAGACGTCGTTATATTAGCAAAAATCCTATTACGCTTAGCAGCAAGAAAAACAGAAGAGAATTTCGAAATAGAGTCCCATAAAGAGTGGCTTTAAAGAACATCCATGAATACTTTTATTAAAGTTTTACCCATTTTTATAGGAATTTTTTCTTGTACTTTAGCCCAGGGGATTTTAAAAGGGGTTGTTAAAGACGCTTATAATCATCGGGTTATTCATGCCCAAATGATTATTTTAGAAACCCAGGACACCACTTACAGCGATAGCAGTGGCACTTTTTCTTTTCAGCTTCCTGCAGGCATCTACCATCTTCGCATTCTCCATCCCCGCTACGCACCCCAAACCCGAACAGTCAAAATAGAAGATAAACACACTACGACGCTCTATGTAAACTTACAGCTTCCTATCGTAGAATTAAAAGAACAAGTTATAGAAGGTGCTCCAAAACCAACAGAGACACAAGTTGTACCTTTTATGGAAACGCTACCGCTATCGGTAGAACAACTTAGACAAATGCCCATGCCTAAATCCGATATTGAAAGCGTTTTAAGTCTTTTGCCCGGGGTTGCATTAGCTTCGGAGTTTTCCTCTCAGTATCGGGTTCGCGGCGGCAGTTACGACGAGAACTTAGTTTATGTGAATGGTATAGAAATCTTTCGTCCGCAACTTATCCGAACAGGAAAACAAGAAGGTTTAGGTTTTAGTAATCCCTATTTAGCTGATGAGGTTTATTTCAGTAGTGGTGGTTTTGGGGTTCAGTATGGCGATAAGCTCTCTTCCGTGTTAGCCATCCACTATCGTGAACCCTCTCGCAACCGAGCAACCTTAGAAGCCGGATTATTAACGCTTAACTTTCATATTGAAAACTATTGGCAGAAAAATGACAGCGCTCCCCGTTTTAGTTATCAATTAGGTATCCGGCGATTCACAACACGCCCTTTATTAAAAACCTTAAACACCACAGGCACTTATCGTCCCAGTTTTTGGGATGGACAATTGCTTTTACGCTTCCAACCCCATTCCCAAAGCAAATGGAAAATAGAATGGTTTACCGTAGCCACCCAAAACACCTACGACTTTGAACCGGAATCCCAAGTAACAACTTTCGGCATGTTTCCCTATCCTATTCGGCTGTTTGTTGCCTACGCAGGAAGAGAAAGAAGTCAATACCAAATTTTTCAGACAGCTGTGCAACTTTATTGGAATCCTAATTATCGTTGGCAACTTAGAGGGTATGTCAGCTATTATGTAGACCAAGAAAAAGAGTTTGCTGATATTGAAGGGGCGTATCGGCTTGCTGATGTTAATCCTAACTTCGCTGCTGAAGACTTTAATGAAGTGATTTTTGTTCGGGGTGTAGGCTCACAGTTAGAACACCGAAGAAATTGGTTATTTGCTTCTGTTCAAGACTACGCCCTACATGGTAAATATGCCATAGATAAAGCCTTTAAACATTTCCTTCATTTTGGAATACAATCCCAACAGCGTTTCTTCTGGGACCGCTATACAGAATGGTACTTAGAAGACTCCTCTGATTTTGTTTTCCCTGTAGAACGAGTACGCACAACCAATACTTTCAGTGCTCAACTACACACTGGCTATCTACAACATTTATGGTGGTTAACCACTACTTGGAAAGTACAATGGGGTATCCGTTCGGGCTATTGGAATGCAAATCAGTCTTTATTCATAACGCCTCGTATACAAGTGGTTTGGGACCCTTCTAAACAAGATTCTACTCGTCCTTTTCAATTACGTGCTGCATGGGGAATGTACTTCCAACCCCCTTTTTATAGGGAAATGCGCGACTTTGATGGCAAACTCTATCCTGAAATCCCTTTACAAAAAGCGATACATTACATCCTCGGCGGAGATTATTTGTTTTATGCATGGGAACGCCCCTTCAAACTCACCGCAGAACTTTATTATAAACAACTTTGGGACCTTATCCCTTATGAATTCCAAAATGTTCGTATTCGTTACTATCCGACTCACCGAGCGAAAGGATACGTCCGAGGCATTGATGTACGACTCAACGGACAATTTATCCAAGGATTAGACTCATGGCTTAGTGTTACTATGATGGAAACCCGTGAACAAGTTCAAGGATTTGACCGCTATGTGTATCGTCCAACCGACCAACGGCTGCAAGTAAATTTTTATTTTCAAGATTATTTACCTAACAATCCTACTTTTCGGGTTCATATTCAGTACATTTATCAGACAGGGCTTCCATTTGGACCGCCAAGGATTTTGCAAAACCGCACCGCCTTCCGCATGAGCTCCTATCAAAGAGTAGATTTAGGACTAAGCAAGCTCATTATTATAAAAGAAGGTAAACAACGAAAACATTGGCATGTGCGTCAACTCTGGCTTGGTTTAGATGTGTTTAACCTGTTAGATAGGCAAAACGAAGTTAGTTATCAATGGGTCAAAGACGTTTTTAATACTCGTTTTGCCGTACCGAACTACTTAACGGGCAGACTTCTAAATGTACGTGTGATTGCTTATTTATGATGGAGCGTTTGAAGAGTATCATTCCTGATTTTGAAGCTTTTTTAGCATGTTTATCAACGCCTCCACCTACGGCGATTCGTTATAATCCAGAGAAAAGAACTAAGGTTGCCGATTTACCTTATCATGGAGAGCCGATTCCTTGGGAGTCACAGGGGATTTATTTAGCACAAAGACCTTCTTTTGGTGATGACCCACTATGGTATGCAGGCTTATACTATGTGCAAGAACCCTCTTCTATGAGTATTGGCTATGTTGTTCGTCAATTGCCCTTACCTGAGAAAGCAATTGTATTGGATTTTTCTGCAGCGCCTGGAGGGAAAACAACTTTATTGTTGAGTTCATTACCTAATGCGACAATCGTTGCGAACGAACCCAATCCTCAACGGAATAAGGTTTTACAAGAGAATCTTCTACGTTGGGGTTATAGCAATTATGTAGTGACGCAAGCAGACCCGAATCGTTGGCGACTCTCAGGTGCTTTTGACCTCATTCTCGTAGATGCGCCCTGCTCAGGAATGGGACTATGGCGAAAACACCCCAAATACCAACAAAACTGGAGCTTCAAACACATAAAACGCTTTGTAAAGCTACAACGCCATATTTTAAATAAGGTAATCGCTTTACTAAAACCTAACGGGTTTTTGATTTACAGCACTTGCACCTACACACAAGAAGAAAATGAAGAACAAATTCGTTGGCTACTGACACAGGACTCATGGCAAGGAGTTGCTATAGAAGTTCCTGAAACGTGGGGATGGTTGCCTGTGACGATTGCTTCAGGTATTCAGGGATGGCGCCTTTATCCTCATAAAACCCGTGGCGAAGGCTTCTTTCTTTGTACCCTGCAAAAGAAAACAAAACAACAAACTATGACCTTCCCTAATAAAAAAGTTTCTAAAATCCAACATCCACTTATTAGACAAGCATTAAAACCATGGAACGATAAACTTATTTGGTGCGATGAAAACACTTATTGGATTGGTAAAACGTTAGAAAACCATGGTATTGCAGTTCGGCAAATCGGTATTCCTGTAGTGCAAATAGGAAAACAAAAAAGTTTTCTTTTCAATGCTGCTGCCTTGGCAGTAAAGGAGCTATTAAAATGTCCTGTTGTTGCTTTATCCTATGAACAAGCCATGGCATTTTTAAAAGGTAATTTATCGGTTATTCCTATTACGCTTTTTGCTGAAGAGGGGTATTGGCAGGTTAAGTACAAGGGATTGTCGTTGGGGGTGATTCGTCGTTTGTCTAAGCGATTGACCAAAACCCGATAGAAAAATTTGGACTTTTTCGCTTTTTGTTATAAGTTTGCGGTGGTTTTTGGGAGCTTAGCTCAGTTGGTCCAGAGCGCCTGCCTTACAAGCAGGAGGTCGGGGGTTCGAATCCCTCAGCTCCCACATCCCATTAACCATTGTATCGCTTTTTCTGCTGCAGCAAAAGGTGATAAACGTTGTTCTATTACTTGTTTTTCTATCTCCTTGAAATTTTTTTGCAGCGTATTCCTACGCTCTTCAAAGAGATTTTGCAATAATAGGTATATCCATTGGATTTGCTGTTCTTTTCTTAATTGTTGCAAGTATCCCTGTTGCTTCCAATGTTGGAAATACGCTTGAATAGTATCATACAGGGTATCTATACCTTGGTTTTGTAGGGCAGATACCATCAGGACTTTGGGTGCGAAGCCATAGGGGGGCAGGGGCATCAAGCGCATAGCTTGACTATATTGCGTTTTGGCTTTCCGTGCTAAAGGTAATAGTTCTCCATCGGCTTTTGTGATGACTAATAAATCTGCCATTTCCATGATACCGCGCTTTAATCCTTGCAGTTCATCACCACCGCCAGGTTGGATTAATAAAAGAAAAAGGTCGCATAGGGCTCGGGCTATGGTTTCGCTTTGTCCTACACCGATGGTTTCTATAAAGATGAGGTCAAAGCCTGCGGCTTCGCAAAGGATTAACATCGCTAAAGTAGAATGGGCTATACCACCATAGTTCCCCGAAGCGGGACGAATATAAGCATTAGGATGAAAGGCTAACCGCTGCATTCTTGTTTTGTCTCCTAAGATGCTACCCCCACTACGTTGGCTCTTAGGGTCAATAGCGATAACCGCTAAACGACGTTTTTTTTGTTCTACTGCATAATAACCTAAGGCTTCAATCAATGTGCTTTTTCCAACGCCAGGTGTCCCTGTGATGACTAAACGTTGTGCTTTACCACTATAAGGATAACAACGCTCTATTAACGCCTTACTCAATTCCCTATCTGAAGGCAAAGTACTTTCTACTAAGCTCAGTGCCTTACTAAGAATTCTCCTATCGCCCTTACGAATACCTTCAAAGTATGCTTCTAAGGAAAGCCGTTGTTTCAAAGGCATATTATTCTACCCACTCAGCAATGAAAATATTTGTCTCCCTAGGCGTTTTGCCATTACGATTACTAGAAAAGACAAGGTATTTGCCGTCAAATGAAAACATAGGGAAGGATTCAAATTCTTCACCGTAAGTGATTTGTTCTAAGTTTTTTCCTGAAGTGTCAATCATAAAGATATTGAAGATACGTCCGCCTTTGTCTAAGGTATGGTGATTAGAGGCAAATAGGATTTTTGCTCCTGAGGGGTGGAAGAAGGGTGCCCAATTAGCACCAGGCAAATTAGTTATTTGTTTTTTGTTTTTTCCGTCGGCATCCATCATGTAGATTTGCATTTCTGTTGGTTGAACAAATCCTTTTTTCAGTAGGTTTTTATAAAGGGTAGTGTCTTTGGGACGGCTTGCTCGCCATACAATCTTTTTTCCATCAGGAGAAAAGAACGCTCCGCCGTCGTATCCTAATTCATCGGTTAATTGTAAAAGTTCTTTGGTTTTCAAATCATAGCGCCAAAGTTCTAAATCTCCTGAGCGCATAGAAGTGAAGACGATATAGCGTCCATCGGGTGAGACTGTGGCTTCGGCATCATAGCAATTGGGTTCTCCAAGCAATTTCTTAGGTGGTGCGCCGAGGCTTTCTACGATATAAATGTCGTAATCAAAAAGGGGCCAGACATAATGCCCTTGATAAAAGTGAGGCGCCTTGGGACAAGAGTCACTAAGGTGGTGAGTAGAAGCGAAAATCATGCGTCCATCTTTCAAGAAGTAGCCGCAGGTTGTTCTTCCCGTACCCGTAGAAACTCGTTCGTAGCGAAGGTCTTTTTGAGTTAAATCCAAAACAAAGATTTGGTCACAGCCTAAGGGGTTAATGGCTTTCCAATCGCTTTGGAAAATGAGCTTTTTGTTGTCAAAGCTAAAATAGGCTTCTGCGTTGTTACCTCCGAAAGTTAGTTGCCGAACATTTTTTAAGTGTTTTTCTTGTGGATAGCGTAAGGAGTCTTTATGTTGTGCTGCACAACCTAACAATAACAAAAGCGCTATGAAGTACATGGCAACAAATCTACGGCGCTTTTGCAAGTATCCAAAACCGATTAATAGATTGAACCACAATAGCAATACGTTGCTCCTGGGCTAAGTCTAAAAGGGCTAATAGCGTAAAAACCACATAGAGTCGTGAAGGGTCTCGTTGTAATAGCTCTTCAAAATGCCAACGAGAACGCAACCGCAATAATCCCAAAATATAGTGTTTCACTTCTCTGACAGTATAAGGATAGGGTTTTATACTTCGCTGCGGTGGACGATGACGAATACAAAAACGTTCTAAAACCTCTAAATAAACTTTTAAGAGTTTATAGCTTTGCATGGGTGCTAAGTGGTGGATGGTCTTTAGAGAACGTTGCAGCCATTGTTGTTCTTGTTCAGTAAATCCTCGTTTAAAACGTTTTTGGGCTTGTTGTTCCAAAGTTTTCAGTGCTTGTGCCCATGCTTTGGCTTGTTTATGAGCTAATAGTTGTTCTACTAAGGGTTTTCGTGGATCGCCTTCCTCCTTCACTACAGAAGGTAATAACATTTTTGCTTTAATGTACATCAATTGGGAAGCCATGGCAATAAATTCTCCTCCTATTTCTAAAGCATTTTCTCGCATATATTGTAAATACTGCAAAAAATCTTCTGTGATTTTTCCAATAGGAATGTCGTAAATAGGGATTTCTTCTCGTTCTATGAAATAAAGAAGTAGGTCTAATGGTCCTTCAAAAATGGGTAGTTTTACTTGGTAGCGTTCTTGTGCGATGCTAAGCATACGTATTTTTATTTTACGGCAAAAGCATTGGTATAGCACCAGAGGGTATAGACAGGCAGGTGGTCGGAATAGCCATCAGCGTGGTAAGTGACGCCAGAAAAAGTTCTATTGGGCATTAGTCCATAACGGGGATGGGAATAAAGCATGTCGGGGGTATAAAAAGCTTGCGCTTCTTGTAATAAATAAAGGTTTCCGATGCCTTGACACAGCGATTGTGAAATAATGATTTGGTCTAACATCCCCCAATGTTTACGATAGCAGTGGGAGCAAATAGCGGCATCTTCCTCACAGGCTTCGTGAGTAGCATAAGCTAAATTACACAGGGTAGCATTGCGATGGCTATGGGGCGTGGCTTTTAAGGCTTTACGTAGACTAACATCATCGGGATAATCATTAAAATCCCCCATGATGAGGATAGCAGCGTCGGGGTCTTTAGCAAGAATTTTATCTACTTTTCGTCTTAGCAAGCGCGCCATAGCAACCCTTTTATGAAAAGTCTTTTTCTCGCCTCCACGTCTTGAGGGCCAGTGGTTCAAAAACACGTGAAGTTCTACTCCTTTTAATGTTCCACGAACATACAAAATGTTTCTTGTGGTTCTTGCTTGCGGAGGATTGGGAAGCCGCTGAACCTGTAAAACCTTAAACCAATCTTTTCTATACAACAAAGCTACATCTATGCCCCTTCTATCATCACTTTCCCGATGAACAATGCCAACTTCAAAATTCAATAGTTGCACTAAATCTTCAAGGACTTTCCTGTTTTCTATTTCTACCAATTCCAATAGTACCAAGGGAGCTTTTTCGTTTAAACGATTGATGACTTTGGCGATTTGCTTTAGTTTTTTCCTGTAGCGGCGTTTTGTCCAGCGGTACTTGCCTCCGGGAGTAAAAGCGTTGTCGTTTTTGTGCGGGTCGTCTTCTGTATCAAAAAGATTTTCTACATTATAAGTAGCTATCATGAAAGTAGTGCCGTTTTCACATTCATTTGCAAATAATAGTTTGGCTTGTTGTAAGAATTGTTGTGTTAGCTCTTCGCAGCCGATAAAAAAGAAAAAGAATAGAATTAAAATCCTTTTATCCATTTGGCTCGTATTTTTTGGTTTTTATAAAAGACTTCTACGATATAACAACCTGGGTGGAGAGTTTGTAAAGGGAGGTTATATTGGACATTTGTAATGAAGCCGTCTTGTTGGTAGACTTTTCTTCCTTGGATGTCGTAAAGGGTTAATTGGTAGTATTGGAATTGTTCATCAAATAGGGTAAGTTGGAGTTGTTCTAAGTTTTGTTTGATTTGCAATAGAGGGAATTTTTTAGGGAGGGTAGTGGTGAGGCTACGCAAATAGGACCATGCGGCGGCAGCGTTAGGGATACCGTAGCCGTAGATGGTATCGGGTTTGTCAGCTCTATCGCCACTTCTTCGTATGGCTTCTATGATTTGCATAGCGGTGGCGCTTGGTACGGCTTGAATAAGACAAGCAGCTAAGCCTGCTATGATAGGGGCAGAAAACGACGTACCATTACCGGATGAGACCTGTCCATTAGAAAGCACCAGTGGTGTAGCAGCCCCTTGAGCAACCACATCAGGCTTAATACGCCCATCTGCTGTAGGACCACGGGAAGAAAACGGAGCAATCACCCCATTTTGGTCTACAGCACCAACACAAAGGATACTATCGGCATCACAGGGAGCAATAATATAATGCCATGGACTTGCCCCTTCGTTCCCCGCACTATTGACCACAACCATGCCTTTACTTGCTGCTATATCCGCTGCCTGTGTTACAATCGTTCTATCACCATTCATGTCTTGATATGTATAATCGCCCTCACCAGGGTCAAATAGATTGTATCCTAAAGAAGAGTTTATTACATCTATGCCTAAACTGTCGGCTACTTCTACTGCAGCCAGCCAATAATATTCCTCTATATGACGTTCATAAGCGTTGACTTCGGTTCGGGCTAAAAAGTAGGATGCCATAGGCGCCGTGCCTACATACACCCCAGGGGCATTAGATGCCATAATAGAAAGCACATACGAACCATGAACCCCATCATCAAAAACATTAGAATCTTGCAAAGCAAAGTCCCATGAACCAAGAAATCTTCCTTGAGTAAATAAATGTCCTAAGGTTGCATGATTGGAATCTACACCAATGAAGCCATTATCAAAAACAGCGATTTTGACTTTATTACCTTGAAAGCCTGCATTATGAAGCACAGAAAGGTTTATAGCATCTGCAATGGGCTGAGCGCTTCCGTAGTCTACAGCAGCAAGCACACTTTTTAATCGTTTTACAGGGGTGATTTTACGGACGAAGGTTTGATGGGCAATGCAGCTCAAACAACTTTCGTTTTCTGTTTTAATTACTGCTGCATTAAACCATTTAGATACCCATAAGATAGTCGCTCCACAGGTTTTTAATTGAGTGAGGTAATAGGTATTTACTGGGAAATCTCTTTGGTCTAAGGGGATTTTTTGTCTTAAATGGCGTTTAAGTTTCGCTTTTGAGATGGTTTGTTGTAGCACGGTGGGGGAGATAGCGGGCTTGTCTTTAAAAAACACCCACCATGATTGTTGTGCCCAAGCAAAGACAAATAGTAAGCCAACGCTGCACCAGCGCACAAAAGCAAAGGTAAACTTTTCTACATTTTCACAAAACGCAGCCGCGTGCTGTAGTGAGGTGTTTGAACTTCAAGGAAGTAGGTTCCTGCTGCTAACGAAGTGATGTCCAGTGCTAAGGTATGCTCTCCCTTAGTTAAGGTCTTAACAGGATAGCGAATAAGGGCTCTGCCTTGCAAGTCTATGATGGATAGGTGGACTTCTGAGGTCGTAGATACGCTTATGCGAGCTTGCAGGGATTGAGCGTTAGCACGTACGATTTGGGCTTGGAAGACTTGTACAGGGATACTTACTTGCACACTTCTTGAATAGGCGACTGAACCGTCGTCGTGGATGGCTTTGATTCGGTAAATGTAGGTTTCCCCTGAACGGATAGCAAAGTCTTTATGGGTGTAAGTAGATGGCGTTCGTTTCGCATAGATTTGTGCAATGGGTTCAAAAGTGTTGTTAGTTTTCTTTTCTACTATATAGCGTTGAACGTCTGATTCTGCGGCGGTTTGCCATTGGATAAGCACGTGGTTTTCCTGATAGCGTGCTTTAACGGCTTGGAATTGTACAGGGAGTAATTGGTCTAAGTCGGTTTCAAAGAGTCCGCGTCCGTGGGTTGCGGCGATGACGACGTTATCTGAAGGACGCCATTGCAGCATATCGGTTCGTACATTAGCTAAGCCGATGTTAGAAGGTCCCCAAGAGGTAGTAGCGCCGTTAAGTTGGCTTGTAGACCAAACGCCTAATTCAGTTGCCAACAGTGCTTGTGTTGCAGTAGCCCCACCTGGGTCGGGTACAAATAATGCCCAACGTATGGGCATATCGGGTAGGTTCCCTTCTACATTTGTCCAATTCGCTCCACCATCCGTGGTCTCCCATACAGAAGTAACCCCATAGTTGGAGTAAGTAACTAACAGGTGTTGATTATTATTGGGGTCTATGGCGATGGATGAGACATAGCCGTTTCCACCTCCCATACCTGGAGGTGTTATAGGGGTTATCGTAGGTCCGCCGCTGTTTGCGTTGTCTACTTTGTAAACTTCTCCTTGGTCAGTACCGAAGTAGACTCTATTGGCGACCGATTCATCTACTGTGATAGCACTTACTTGTCCGTTAAAGCCTGCGTTTACTGTAACGAGGGTGGAGCCTGTTTGGGGGTCAATCCAGTAGGCGTATTGTCCTGCTGCATCGCCTAAGTACATGATATTGGCTTGATTGTCGTAATCAGTAGGATTGATAAATAAGCCGGCGTTGCTGGTGACCACTCTTGTCCATGTAGCTCCACCATCTGAGGAGCGAAAGATATTTTGGTAGACGTAGCTGGTCCATTGGTATTGGGGTTGGTCTTGGTCTATGTGGCAGAAGGCGCCGTCACCGCCTGTGACTTCTGTTGTAGTGCTTAAGCCGGGATTGGTCCATTGATGTGAGCCATTGTCTTGGGCGCCACCTAAGGCATAATTGCTTCCTGAAGCAGGATGCAAAGCACAAGCATAGAGCTGTAAAGTACGATAATTGTCATTGATTTCTGTAAAGGTGGGGTTGTTGGCAGAGGCGTTTGTTACTAAGAATACGCCGCCGTCTGTGCCTAACAAAAGGGTGTTTCTATCTCCTGGGCGGTAGACCATAGCATGGTGGTCAGCATGAACATAGGGGAAGCCCCATCCACACCAACTAGTCATTTGGTCCCATGTCGCACCGCCGTCCATAGTTCGGAAGATATCTACGCCTCCTGCCCAAACAATGTTTTCATCAACGGGGTCTACGGCAAGAATAAGGTCATACCACGCTTGTCCGCGAGAAAAATCGCTACCTCTAAGGGTGGTACAATCCCACCAGTTACCAACATTAAATATAGAAACAGCGTTCCATGTTGTTCCATTATAGGTTAATTTAATAATATCGCCTATGCCGGCAGTGGTATTGTCTTCTATCATTATGTAAACAACATTAGGATTGCTTGGGGCAGGTGCTATTTCTATTCTACCTGTACCTGCAGGGGCATTCCATATTTCTGTCCATGTTTGTCCATCGTCGGTAGATAGGTATACGCCATCACCTCCCCAGCCAGGATTCCAACTTTCTATAGCGGCTAAAATTCCAATAACATTTCCTGTAGTAGGGTCTATGATGAGTTCTAAGTCATCTCCTCGGGCGGTTCCTGTAGCGCCGCCTAATACCCTTGTCCATGTTGCACCGCCGTCGGTAGAGCGGTAAATCCCACCTTGATTAAGTTGTCTTGCTCTGGTAGCAGCAAGCACCGTGCCACCACTGCCATTGTCTACGTCCGTTACTACAATTTTTTGCACATAATCAAAGTTGGGGTCTGTTGCGGTAGAAGCTAACTGTACCCATGTAGCACCGCTATCGATAGATTTAAAAATGCCATCACCTCGTACGGCATCGTAATTATACCATCCTTCTCCTGTACCAAAGTACATTACTCCTGTGTTTGTTGGGTCATACGCTATAGTTGTAATAGCAAGATTTTCAAAGAAGTCATTTACAGGGCTCCATGTAGGGGTGGCAGCGAAAATGTTATCACATACCCATAAACCACCCGAGACGCCCGCGGCAAAGACTCTACTATAAGTAGGGTCATTTGGGTCAAACATAATGGCACGGGTTCTACCCCCTTGATTGGTAGGACCACGTTCTTGCCATGCTAAAGAAAGCACTTTTACTTTTTGATTTGCCATCTGCCTCTCTAACTCCTTCATGTATTGATACGCCTTCCATAAGCGCTCTCTCGGAACCCGATTTAACCTCGGATCGCGTGTTTTCTTAAATTCCAATTCCATGGCTAAATCCATCCGAGTGCGCTTGGGGATTTCTATAGGTTTTCCTGCCTTGGCTTCTTTCACCTCAACGATATACCCTCTCCATTGCTTGGGTTGCGGGGCTTTTCTTAGCGAAAGCCACAAACCGAAACTTACAGAAGCGACAATGAAAATGGCTATTTTCCACCCTCTTCGCATAAGCTGCTAAAATTTTGCCCTTTCTATCTACTTATGGAATTTCGCCTTAGAAGGTAACTTTTGCATCCTGCTAAAGAAATTTACAAATTTGCGTTGTGCGATGGGTAGTGTGTGTTATTGGTGTCTCTTTATTTAGCCAAGTTGCCCCGTGGCAGTATAAGCAATTGCTTTTAAATGAACACGCGCATTGGAGCTATCCAAGCGTTGTGGTAGATAGTAATGGCGTTATTCATTTATTACTATGGGACAAGCATCAAGATGTTTTACGATACGGCATTTTTGCCTCAGGGCAATGGCAGTGGCAGACGCTGAATATCAAAGGTGGCTATCCTAATGCCCTCCATATCGGCGAAGATGGAAATCTTTATGCCGCTTTCTTACGGAACGTCAATGGCAGAACCCAACCTTGCTGGGCTTATTACGACACTACAGCTCAACAATGGCAAATAGAAATCATAGATACAACCCTTTTCGGTTATTACGGCGAAGAAGAACGATTTTATAAATACAATATCCAAGCCACTATCAAGACTTATGTAGATAAAAATGGTATTCCTTACGTGGTGTTTTTTGATGATTTTTATGATGATAGTCGTTTCCTCTTTGGTTTTCAGCCAATTGTTTATAGAAAGGTAGCAGGGCAATGGGAGCGCTATAATTTATTTTCTTTACCCCTTTTTGCTCCGACCTCAACGCCTAACATCTATGGCACAGAAGCGCAGTTCGATTTCAGTGACCGCTATGGAGAATTTGCTTGTTGGATTCCTTTTAGCGACACCCTTCGCTTTGTCACTACTGCTGTGTTTAATGGTATGCTGGTCTTTGTAGAACATCCTTTAAACGCCCCTTGGAGCTCGTGGAGCGTTCGTTATGTAGATTCTGTTATGCGTGTTGTTCCTTTAGCCGCTTCTGATGATGCTTGGCGAGCTATTTTAATGTTTGAAAGCATAGATGCGAAACAAAGTAACGATTCTCTATGGCACATCGTTTATAGTTGTTCTGAGCGCTATGGGAAGTATACTTCAACGGCATCATCGGCTTGGTCCATTTCTTACATGCGTTATGACCCTCGTGTGGATACTTTTTTCATTCAGTACATCATACCGCCGCCCAGCACTTCTTATTTTAGTAATCTACGTTTGGCTTTAAAGGGCAGGGATACGCTTGTAGTTACTTTTACCGCTCGGGAACAGAATGCTTATCAAATAGCGGTTTCTTTTGACAAAGGCAACACATGGAAGGTGCAAACCCTTTATGGAACCCCTGCTCCTGTGGTTCCTGCTCCCGTGGCGATAGTCAACGATACCCTTCACGTTTTCCTCCAAGATGCTCAAACAGGCGACTTCATCCATGCAATAAAACCTATAGATACTGCTAACACAACTTGGCAACTTTATAAATTTTATCAAAACACTGCTATGGGCTCTTTACTACGCTGGGACTATTTTCCAAGTGGCGATACGCTCTATCCCTATTTCTTTCATACAGACCCTTATAGAAAGCGTATTTTTCTAAGTCAGCCCCATCCAACCTTAGATACCTTGCAACATCAAGAGATAGACGATAGTCTAAAACATTATTTCAGCCTTAGTTTATCCGTTATGGATTCTCAGCAATTGGTTTTGGGTTATATAGATGGGGTTACGCAGTATCCTAAGATGGCTTGGTATAAGGGGGGAGGGAATTGGATAAAAGAGGTGATAGATTTCTCTTCTACGGCGACAGAAGTAGCTATAACGGTAGATAGCAGTGGGGTTGTTCATGCGGCGTATGTAGAGGGTATCAATCAGCGATTACGCTATGCCCGCAGAGATAATATAGGTTGGGTCTATGAGGTAATAGACGACCAAGGAATTCGGGCTGGCGACGGCGTAAAAATCCTGATTCATAATCAAATTCCTTATGTTGTTTACCAAAGAAGAATTAGCGGAGATACTGCTATTGCTTGCTTCGCCTACCGCCCACAACCCAATCAATGGATTATAGATACCATCCCTTTACCACAAAAAAACGTAGATAAATACTTTGCTTTATCTTTCCATAACGATACCGCCCTTATAGCCATACGCACATGGGATAACGAAATCTACATTGCTAAATACTTTAACAACAATTGGCAAATAGAGCAACTACCTTTTATCCCCTTAGGCACCCTTGGAAAAGCAATGAACCTTTATCAAGATTCCTTAGGCAATCTTTGGCTTTGCTATAGTATTGCTTCCTCTGCTCCTACCATAGGACTTAGTGTCAAAACTCAAAACCAATGGCAACAAATCTTTGTATTTAACCCTGATAACCTTAGCGAAACGATGCAAATGGTCCTTTACAAAGACCGACTTTACATTGCAGGGCATTTTAATAATCTTGCTAATAGCGGTATTGGTTGGCTTACGGCTCCTCTTGATGAGTTGTTTCAACCTATTGGAAGTAGCACTATTAGTCAAATGGGAATACGCTATTTCCGTTGCTATCCCAATCCTTTTCAAGAAAGCTTTTGGATAGCGTATAATGGAGTTGCACCCCCAGAAGTATACCTTTATAATTTAAATGGTAAAAAAATCCCTATAGACCTACTACAAACAAAACATAAATTGAAAGTTACTCCAAAAATTCCTCTTTCAAAAGGATATTATGTTTTAGTCCTGAAAAAGAGGCAACTTTATTGGCAGTGCATCTTAATTAAAAAATAAGCTCCTAAATTGGATTAATCCAACAATAAGCTAAAAATGTAACTTGAATGGATAAGGTTCTAATTATTTTTTTGTAAGAAAAACGCAACAACTATGAAATCTGCAAAATGTTATTGGCTAATCGGTATTATTTCATTAGCATACGCGTATTTTATTCCCAATAAAGGGCAATGGAGGGATGAACGCATTTTGTTTCAGGCACAAAAGGATAATCTAACTATCACTATTTTTCCTAAGGGGGTTCGTTTTTCATTAAAGCGTGTTATTTCAGAAAATGAGTTTTTAATGGCATCGCAACCCCATGAAGTAGAATTCCACCATATTTATCTCTATCCTTTGCAGGGAAACCTTGAAAACATTCACTTAGAGGAGCCCTCTTCTTGGTATCATAATTATATTTACCCTTGGAAGCGGGCTTATCAAGTACATGGCTACAAACAAATTAGCGTCAAAGGGCTTTATCCTAATATAGATTGGATTCTTTACAGCGATGAAAATGGTTTTAAGACTACTTTTGTTGTTCATCCTGGAGGGGATGTGAATCAGATCACCTTGGTTTATCACAGCAAGATGCCCCCTATGATTGACAACGGCGACTTAGTATTTACCACACCCTTAGGTGTTTTCCGAGAGAAAGCCCCTGTAACGATACAAAATCAGCGCATTATTCCAAGTAAGTACTTAATAGAAAAAATAGCGCCTTTATACGATGGTTTTGCAACCTATGTAAAGATTAAAGTGGGTAGTTACAATACTAATGAGCCTTTGATAATAGACCCTCCTTTGTGGTGGGCAACTTTTTGGGGCGGTAGCGAGATAGACGGACCTATGAGTAGCACTCTACTTAGTAACGGTGATCTTGTGATGGGTGGATATACTGAGTCTGCGGACGCTCCTTTAGCAAACCCCGGCAACGGCGCTTATTTCCAGAGCACCCTACCGTGTGGTCTACGGGGGTGCGATGCTCTATTTCTATGGCGCTTTAATTCCCAAGGTGCTCTTATATGGGCAACGTTCTTTGGAGGTAGCTGGCTTGAGCCTTCTAACGCTTTTGTTACCGCGGATGATAATGATAATATTTACTTCGTAGGTTCAACAATATCTCCCGATTTTCCTATCCAATCGTGGGGAGGTGCTTATAATGATAGCATCTTAGATAGCTGCGGCCCAACATGCGGAGTTTGTTACATAATGAACGGTGACGACCGATGCATGGGGGCTTTTATTGCTAGATTTAACAGTGCAGGCCAACTAACTTGGTCAACCTTCATAGATGGTGCAGGAAGCGAACAAGCCTTTAGCGCAGCAACAGATGCTAATGGAAATGTTTATGTTGTCGGTATGACAAGCTCCTTAGACTTCCCTATAGTAGGTGGTAGCTCCTGTAACACCACTAATAATAACAATTCAGAAAGATATGATATATTCGTAGTGAAATTCAATAGTAGCGGTCAACTCATTTGGTCCACATGTATCGGTGGCAGGTGGTGGGATGGTGCGTTTTCCATCAGCGTCTCTCCAGTAGACCAATCCATCTATATCGTTGGATGGAGTGATAGCGATGATTTTCCTATTTATGACCCAGGAAACGGCGCTTTCATCCAATTCACCCACGGTGGTGGCTATTTTGACCTCGTTTTAATTAAATTCGATAGTAGTGGAAACCTGATATGGTCAACGTACTATGGCGGTAGTGGTAATGAACCTACAACCTATCCCACAGTTCATCCTGTTGCAGGTTACGGAGGTTTCCCTTCAGCGTCTTCCTTAGTGGACAACAATGGAAACTTTTATGTATTATTTTCTACTGCAAGTTCTGATTTAAACACAGTTACTCCCCCAGGATTCTATACAGAAAATTATAATGGAGGAATGGAGGTATTCCTTTTAAAGTTTAACAACTCTCTACAATTAGAATGGGCTACTTATTTAGGAGGTAGATATAACGATATTGTTACTACTGCGGACAATCTTGCTGTAGACCAGTGTGGGAACCTTTATGTTACTTTTGTTACTCATAGTGATGATATGAATACATTGGCGCCTTGTGATGCCTCAGGGTTCTTTGACCCTGCCCGACAAGATAGCGTGGATCTGTTCCTCATGACTTTCGACCCTAATGGCACACTTCTATGGAGTACTTACATAGGTGGTAATGGATTTGATTGTAGAAATGTTATTGCAATAGCTCCCAACAACCATATTTACCTCACAGGAGAATGGGGAAGCGTTAGTGACGACCCTGCTAATGTAACAGGCTATCCTTTAGCCAATCCAGGCGGTGGTGCTTACTTTGACCTTCCATACAATGGCGCTGACGACGCCTTCGTATTAAAGTTCTTAGATGCCCCATGTATGTGTAGCGTCCTCTCCGCAAACACTATCCAATTAAAAGCAAAATATGAACCCACAACTCAACAAACCATCCTCCAATGGCAAAATACCTTTACTAATCTCCAAGGTAATCATTATTTACAACGCTCTTCCAATCTAAAACAATGGCAAACCCTTTATCAAACCCACCAAAAAACAGCAACCTATATAGACCACCTGTCTAATAAAGACGCCAAGCAATACTATTACCGAGTAAAATTCGTAACCCCTACAGGGGAAACGCATTTCTCTAACATAGCCTTTATAGAAATCCCACAGAAGGTATGGCAGTACGAAATCCAAAATCAACAACTGACTATCCATAGTTATACGCCATCACCTATCACCATTTACGATGCCTTAGGCAGAAAAATATTCCATACTACTTTAAGTCAAGAACAGCCTTCTATTACGCTTTCTTTACAAAAAGGGGTTTATCTTATTTATCATCACGCTACTCATGAAGCTAAAAGAGTATTTATCTTTTAACGCTTTTTTCTTCCTCCCCAAAGTCGCCACATGCCCATAGTCAAAGCAACTGCCATAGAGACTAATAAAATCCATTGCTCTTCTTCGGAAGCCTTTCCTGTTAAATACCAATAAAGAAAAAAGGCGCCTATTCCAAACCACATAAGGGATAAGTAACGACTTATCATTTTAGTTACTGCTAAAATGTTATAAATTTGCAAGCAAGTTAAAAAGTATTCAACTTATGCAAAAGTGGGAGATTAAAATTGATGGGATGTCGTGTGTTGGGTGTCAGCACACCATAGAAGCCGCTTTGGCGAAAGAGAACATTCCTATTTATTATTTAAACTGGCAGCAGGGAAAGGGGCTGATTGCTACGGACGATATTGCTAAGGTCAAACGATTATTAAGTGCCCATTCGTATCGTTTAGTAGATTTTCGTCCCAGTAATCATCTTCCTTTTGTGGTGATTGGTTCGGGTTCGGCAGCTTTTGCTGCGGCTATAGAAGCTCGTAAACAACAGACTTCTGTTACTTTAGTTAGCGGTCCGCTTTTTGGTGGCACTTGCGTCAACATCGGCTGCATACCTAGTAAATTCCTCATCCATAACGCTAATAAACTCCCATGGAGGGAACTCCAACAAAAAAAACAACAATTGATTGAACAACTTAGAACCACAAAATACGAACAAGTAGCCAAAAAATGGGGAATTTCCATCGTTTCGGGCAGATGCCGCTTTAAAGATGCCCATCATCTTTTTATCGATGATGAACTTTTTTCTTTTGATACTGCCATCATTGCAACGGGTGCTAAACCCTTCACCCCCAACATTGCAGGCTTAGAACAGATAGCTTTTTGGCATAGTACACAAGCATTGGACGCAGAAAAACCTCCTAAATCGCTTTGTGTCATAGGTGGTAATGCTATCGGCTTGGAATTAGGACAACTATTTCAAAGAGTTCAATCACAAGTTTATCTTATTGAGCAACAAGCAACAATTGCACCTTTTGAGGAAAAAGAAGTCAGCCAATTTTTAACGCAGCAGCTTCAAAAAGAAGGAATGCAAATTTATTGTAGTGCTCAAGTAAGACACGTTCAAAAAAATGGTGATAACATAAAGGTTGTTTTTACTCAAAAGGGTAGCGATAAAACGATTGAGGTAGAGCAACTCCTTATTGCTACGGGCGTTCAAGGCAATACAAAAGATTTGAATTTGGAAAGTGCAGGCATTCGCACCGATACTAAAGGATTTATTGTGGTAGATGAATATTTGCGTACTACGAATCCTAAGGTTTATGCTGCTGGAGATGTGACCACTTATCCTAAGTGGGTTTATTTAGCAGCTGCAATGGGACGGACCGCTGCTAACAACGCTTTGAATAACAATTTAATGCCATTTTCTTTTAATACGGTTGCTCATGTTATTTTTACTGACCCGCCTTTGGCAAGCGCTGGGAAATATACTTATGAGCTTCCTCAAGCCCAAGCTTTTGTGTTTGACGTTGCCGATGTGCCTCGGAGCATTATCACAGGCGAACAGGGAATCTTGAAGTTTGTTTGTTCCTCTGATGAAAAAACTATTTTAGGTGTTCACCTATGCATGCCTCATGCCGACTCTTTAATCTTTGCTGCACAACTATTAGTTCACTGTGGTGTACGCCTTGAAGAGCTACAAAACACCTTAATTCCGTATTTAACCTTTGCAGAGAGTTTCCGATTAGCTGCACAAAGCGTTGATGTTCCTGTAGATGCTTTGAGTTGTTGTGCTTAGCATTTTATGCAATTAAATCTACTTTTTGCGCTTTTTATCCAAATTATCTATTTAAGTTCTTTTCTACTTTCATTCTAAGCGCTAATAACGCAGTTTATCACAGCAACCATTTTCCCTAACAGACTTCTGTAAAATGCTAAGGGCTTTTTCTAACTTCGCCAACGATGCAAAAAGACAAACTACCCGAAGTAGGGACAACGATTTTCACCGTAATGACCTCCTTAGCACAACAACATAACGCTATCAACCTATCCCAAGGCTTTCCTGATTTCCCATGCGATAAAGCCCTTAAAAAAGCCGTTCAAAAACGAATAGAAAAAGATTATAATCAATATGCTCCTATGGCAGGAGTTGAAATCCTAAGGAAACGCATTCAAAAAATTTGTCAAGAGCACTATGGTGTTCATTACGACTGGGAAAAGGAAATCACTATTACAGTAGGAGCAACAGAAGGGCTTTTCTGCGCTATTGCCGCAGTGGTCCACCCAAATGACGAAGTCATTTTATTTGAACCTGCTTACGACAGCTACGCGCCCGTTGTTAAACTCTTCGGCGGTAAAATCGTCCCTATCGCCCTCTATCCCCCTGATTTCCAAATACCTTGGGAAACCCTTAAAGAAAAAATCTCTTCAAAAACCAAACTCATTATTCTAAACACACCGCATAACCCCATTGCAAAAGTATGGACACAAGAAGAAATAGAACAACTATGGCAGCTCATCAAAGGACGAAACATCTTTGTAATTTCTGACGAAGTTTATGAATATATTGCTTTTGTTCCTTTTTTTTCCGTACGACAACATTCGCAACTTAGAGAACGAAGTTTTATTGTTGGCTCTTTTGGAAAAAGCTTGCATGTAACAGGTTGGAAAGTAGGCTATGTCTTAGCTCCCGAACCCCTAACCACCTTATTGCGGAAAATCCATCAGTTTACTCCTTTTTGTGTCAGCACTCCTTTACAATACGGAATTGCAGATTACTTAACAACGCACCCTGACTTCTACCAAAAAACCTTACAACTCTATGAACGAAAGCGTAAGCTATTTTTAAATCTTTTAAAAGAAACGCGCTTTGAACCCTTGAACTGTCAAGGAACCTATTTTATGCTATTACGCTACGGACACATCAGCACTATGGATGACGTAGCTTTTAGCCAATATTTAACTAAAGAAGTAGGCGTTGCAGTGATTCCAATTTCGGTTTTCTATTCTGGAAACTATTCCGATAACATCATACGGATTTGTTTTGCAAAACAAGATGAAGTTTTAATCGCAGCAGCAAAGCGATTAGCGACTTTGTAAAATGCTATCTTCTTTTTACCTTTGCGGCAGAATTAAAATGGAAATGTCATGAAATTGCTACGACGTATCGCCGTTGCATGCATTGTAGGAACCTTCGTTTATGCTCAGCAGGGTGTGCAACTGGGCTTGGGTATCTCTCCCGCCATTACCTTCAGCAGAACCATGCAAAAAGACACTACCGACGGAAGCTTCGTAGAAGCTTACAAAGCGAACGGGTTTGGATTTAAAGGTGGGCTATTGCTTAACTTAGGCATCACCGATAACTACGGATTCTTCTCAGGAATCCAACTCTTTTTAAGAAACTTCAAAAACAAAGACAGCGTAAACACACAGCTTTCTATGCTCACCGTAGAAATTCCTCTCTCTTTCCGTCTTAGAACCAATGAAATCGGTAGTGGACTCCACATCACAGGACAATTTGGTGCCTCTGCAGACATCAACGTAGATGCACGACACAAAGTAGGTGGAAAGAAAATCCAAGTAGATAAATACTATGACATTGTTAGCTTCACCTTCCTCGTAGGTGCCGGCGTAGAATTTGACTTAGAATTCGGACGTATATTAGCAGGTATATCTTATCACTTAGGGATCACTGATTTTATCCGTCAAAACTACGAAGAAACCATCACACTTCCTAATGGCCAAACTCAAAAAGTTAAACCATTTGAAAACATTAAAACTATTCCCTCTCATATCGCTTTGGATTTAGGTTTCTTCTTCTAAACATTCATTGCTATACCATATAACCGAGGGGGCAAAAGCCCCCTCTTTTTATTTTTGTGCCATGTACCTGCTAAGAACTATAGAACTTACTATCGAAACCATCAAAGAACAATTGAGCACTTTATCCTTTCACAAATACCACCAAAGCCTTGAAGGTATTGACCTTTATTTCCAGGACCAAAACACATGGCAAAACGCTTATGAACGCTTAAAACCATGGGTTTATGCCACAGAGATGAAAACAATGGAAGAGGTTATTGGACAATTGCTTCGCAAACGCCAATGGACTATTGCGACTGCAGAAAGCTGTACTGCTGGTCTGATTAGTGCCCGCTTAGCAAATGTACCTGGTAGCTCCCAATACCTCTTAGGTAGCATTGTCGCTTATAGTAATGAAATAAAAAAACAATTACTTAAAGTTCCTGAACAAACGCTAAAAAACCATGGCGCGGTATCTGAAAAAACTTGTTATGCCATGCTCAAAGGGCTACAACAATGCTTCAAAAGCCATTGCGGAATTGCTGTTACGGGTATCGCCGGACCAGGAGGAACGAAAAACAAACCACAAGGACTTACTTTCATCGGTGTTTACTGTCCTAAACAATTAAAAATCCAACGTTTTGTTTTCCCTTATAGTCGTAATGAAAACCGATGGTTCTCTTCACAATACGCTCTTAATCTCCTAAGAAAACTCGTTTTAGACGATGAAACTTTTTAGATTATTTTTTGTTTTATAAATAAAAAACATGAATAATCACTACCATTTACTCATCTTAGGAGGAGGAACGGCAGGCATCT
>WFXK01000025.1 GCA_015490695.1 Bacteroidota bacterium
GTGATGTAACTTTGCCCTCCTATGGCAGTGCGACTACGCTTAACCCGAATGGGTAGACGAAAAAGACCTTTTTATAGGATTGTTGCTGCAGATGCTCGTGCACCAAGAGATGGAAAATTTTTAGAGCAAATCGGCTATTATGACCCGATGACCGAACCTCCTACCATTAAAGTAGACCACGAAAAAGCATTAAAATGGCTTAAAAATGGCGCTCAACCTACAGAGACTGTTCGTTCTATCCTCTCTAAGGAAGGCGTGTTGTTAAAACTCCATCTGTGGCGGAAAGGAAAAAGTGAAGAAGAAATAGAGCGCATCTACCAAGAATGGAGAAAACAAAAAGAAGAAAAATTACAAAAAATCAAAGAAGAGGTTGCTCGTAGGCGACAAGAAGCCTATGAAAAAGCACTGGAACACGAACGAAAAATCCGAGAACAACGAAAACAAAAACAACAAACCACCCAAGATTAACCTACAACACCTCTTCTTCATAGGTACCATAACCCAATGCTGTGATAACCACGGTACTCTACGAATCCAACTACAAACCTATCATTTTGACCAATTCCACCAAGTAAAAAACCTCTATATAGCAGGTAGCCTAAGCAAATACGCATGGGAATACCCTATCAAAAAACATATAAAACGCACTAAACAACATTGGTTTGTCCGACTAAAAACGATTGATAACAGACTACTTGGAGAAAACCTTATAGGATTTTATGCCTATTTGCCGCTAACGCTATTACCTCCTATCCAAGACCCTAAGCATTTTTATTATTTTGAATTACTAAATTGCCGAGTAGAAGATGAGCGCTATGGAAATATTGGTGTCGTTATAAACATCTTTGACATGCCTGCACAAGATGTTATAGAAGTGCTTCACCCTGAAGGCTTCCGATTCTTAATTCCCATGACCGATGAAACTATCCGCTACTTAGATAGAGAAAAAAAAGTTTTGCATACAAAAATCCCTGATGGACTGATAGAAGTTTACAGAAAATAACTATTGTTTTTGGGTACGTAATTGCAAAAATGCTTCATGATAACGCTGAAGCGCTTTTTCTATGTGCAAAAAGCCTGCAATTTCAAAATTATCTTTTAAAACAGGTAATTCAGGATAACCTGTTTTCTTAAAAATTTCAAAAGCAACTTCTAAAGTGTCCTCGGGACGTAAAAAGTAAAAAGGATGGATTAAACGTTCTAATTGCGCAATAGGCTGCTGACGCACTTTTTCATCCGAACGATTCAAATATTTTTGTAGATGTTCTAAGGCAATAATTCCAACAAATTGTCCTTTAGGATTACGTACTAAAATAATTTCCTCTTGAGTAGAAGCAAAGGTTTCTAAGATTTTTTCTAAAGTATCGGTTTCATTTACCCAAACACTGGATTTTTGTACTTCATGCATTACGTCTTTGACTTGAATTTGATTTAAGATATTAGGGATTAGTTGAGAACGATGTGCTGGTGAAGAAGAGAAGTTAGGGTATTGACTACGGTAGAGGGTCCATTTAGCAGTAATGAAATGGACGAGAGTACAACCAAGGATAAGGGGGACTAATAGATGATAGCTACCTGTTAACTCAGAAATCATGATAGTGGAACTAAGAGGGGTATGGGATACAGCAGCGAACAAGGTTCCCATGCCGACTAATACATAAGCATGGGGTTGGGCGAACAATTCAGGGTCTAAGTAGTTAAGCACATAGCCAAAGACGCCACCAAGCATGCCACCAATCACTAAAGAAGGTGCAAACACCCCACCAGACCCCCCAGAACCAATAGAAAAACTGGTTGCAATAATCTTCAAAAACAACAACCCTACCATAATCTCTATAGACAACTTCCATTGAATTGCCATCTCTAACCATCCATAACTGGAACCAATCACAGGAGGGAAGAAATAAGCAACAGCTCCCATTAACAGTCCACCTATGGCTGGTCTTAATAAAGGTAAGGTGCGCAAACGTTTAAAAAACTGGTCATGAAATCCATAAAAGATTTGAATATAGAGGATGCCGATGATGGCGCTTAATAGGGCTAACAGAGGAACCACGCTTAGTTCGGCAAGATTAAAAAATTGGAATTCTGGTACGATGAAGACGGTGCTGGTGCCTACGATGGTGCTATAGAAGGCGTAGCCTGTGATAGAGCCTACGACGCAGGGCATGATGGCTTCGCTCTCAATATCTTCTTTATAAAGCACTTCTACGGCGAAGAAGGCGCCTGCTAAGGGGGCTTGGAAGATGCTACCGATACCGGCACCCATGCCCGCTACTAAAAGCAAACGCCGTTCCTTAGCCGTCAATCCAAGCCGCTGGGCTAAAAACGACGCTAAGGAAGCCCCAATCTGCGCAATAGGACCTTCTTTCCCTGCACTACCGCCTGTCCCTAAGGTAAGTGCCGAGGCAAGCGTCTTAACTATCGCAACCCGCAAACGAATAATCCCTCTACCCTCATGAAAACTTTTAATCACGCCATCGGTACCATGCCCCTCTGCCTCAGGCGCAAAACGATAAACCAACCAACCTACTAATAAACCACCTAAGGTAGGAATAATAAACAACAAATAAGGACGCGCTACTTGAAAATAATAATCTACTTCATGCGTAAGAGTATACGGTGTGGGATTAGGATAGCCTGTTGCCCGCTCTAAAAACCAATAAGAAAGAAAATGCGTTAAATAATTGAATACTAAAGCCCCAACACCTGCTAAAAGCCCAACACCAACCGATAATAACATCCATCGCCCCGTCAAACGCCAATCTAAATGCTCATCTAAGGTGCGTAAACTCTTTACCGATGAAACAAAAACATTGATGAAACTTCTTAACTCATCCCTGCCCAACATCCTGTCTGACAAAATTCTGATAAAATCTTTTAATGACAAAGCACAAAGCCTTTCCACGCTTTGCCACTAACCCCTTTGCAAATCTTTAATTTTTTTTATAGCTTTGCCGTGTAATGAAGCGCTTATGGCTACTTTGTTTGTGCCTACCTACTATAGCCTTTAGTCAAAAACTCTTGTTTGCTAAGACCTTTGATAAACAAGGCAATCTAATAGGACAAGATAGTGTTTTTCACTATCAAGGAAGAGAGCTTATTCTTGCTGTAAAAGCCATTATGCCAACAACCATCCCATCAGAAACGCTCTATGTGATTGTAAAAGACTTTGAAAAGGTTGTAGGACGCTACTACATGAAACGAAGTAAACACTATCCTAACCAAGCCAATGCACTAATCCGAATAAAAAAAGCAGGGATTTATCGGGTGTTTGTCTTTAATCCCCAACAACGTAGACATCCCATGGTAAAAGGTTATGTTTTCATCACCGACGACCTGCGTCCCGATGTTAAAAGTTTAATTGACTACCAATTGCGTATGTTAGTAAAAAAAGGAATTATCCCACCTCCAAAGAAAACCTTAGCTGCTAATCAAAACCCTTCATGGGACGAAGAAAATGCTATGGATTCTTTAGAAGATTTAGAATCTATGTTAGAAGATGAAGACACAGAAGATTTGGACGCCTTAAGCGATGCTTTAGCAGAAATTGAAGACATTGATATAGAAGATTTAGACTTAGTAGAAAAAGAGATTCAGCGTTTTAATGGTGGCGTTAGCGAAAGCGATTTTGAAGGCGAATTTGAATCCTTTGACGAGTTAGACGACCAATTTGATTTTGAAATAAGCGATTTTTAATATGGCACTATTACAGAGTAAGGCAGTTACATTGGGCAGTCCTATGCCCTCCTTTGAACTAAAAGACGTTTATGGAAAAGTTTACAGTGATAAGGACTTTGCCGATAAGAAAGTACTTGTTGTGATGTTTTTATGTGGTCATTGCCCTTATGTGAAAGCGGTAGAAGACCGCATTTTACAATTAGCCCGATTTTTTGAAGGAAAATCCGTAGGCTTTGTTGCTATCAACCCTAATGATTGGCGCATCAATCCTGAAAAGTACAAAGAAGATAGTCCTGAAGAACTTAGAAAACGCGTAGAGGAGAAAAATTATCCTTTCCCTTATTTATTAGACGAGACACAAGAGGTTGCTAAAGCTTTTGATGCGGTTTGTACACCAGAGTTTTATGTTTACGAC
>WFXK01000026.1 GCA_015490695.1 Bacteroidota bacterium
TATTCATTTGGTAAGTTCTTAACCAAACAGCAACAATAGAGCCTAAAAAGATGGCAATACCCAAAATCCATGTTAAACGGGTTGTAGGCACTCCTTCACCTTGCTCAAATGCTACAAAAACTAAGTATGCTAAAGGAAGGAGCGTAAT
The DNA here is from genome assembly GCA_015490695.1 of Bacteroidota bacterium. Taxonomy (GTDB): domain Bacteria; phylum Bacteroidota; class Bacteroidia; order SpSt-205; family S141-50; genus S141-50. The sequence continues at coordinate 149 of WFXK01000026.1, forward strand.
AGCGCTGTCCACCATAAAATGGGAAAAACTCTTAAATATCATTGCAACGCCCTGCGTTTGGAGAATAATCCCAATAATTAACAGCAAAAAAAGCCCACCACCCAAAATCCAAATAGTATCCGAAGAACTATCTTTATCAGTAGACACCGAAGACTTAGGAATAGGACGAAGGTATTTACTGTAGACAAAACCTGTGATTTCTCCTGCTTCTACTTTGAACCAGCCACTGGGTAATTTTTCTAATACTTTTACCGTATCTCCTTGGTCTAAGGTTATGATGATGTTACGAGCAATTTTAGGTTCTTTACGTAAGTTCAGGCGGGTAGTTGTAACATAATACTCTTGGGCTAAAAGCAAACCCCATAAACCAAACAACACTCGCCACATTGCCCAACAAAAATAATGTTTTTTACTGAAATTGTTTTCTATAAAGTTTGCTTAGAAAGTCTTCAAAGTCGTAAGCAATCACGTAAAGAGGGTGGAGTAATTTATCTTTCTTTTTAACAACACCTTGCCGGTCAATGAAATAAACACGTCCACTATCTAAGGAGATATAAAGGAAGTTATGGAATTTATCAAAGGCGATGGGTAGCAGTCCTGGTGGAGTTTCATCTTTAAATGCAGTGTAATAGCGATAAATATCGTATTTTTTTCGTTTGGGGTCTATGCTGAGGAAGCGCTCAATTTTAAAACTATAGAGGAAATCCCCTGTAGAGCCGAGTACGTCGCAGGTATCGTCTTTGGGGATACCGCCATTGTATTGTAATAAAAACTTTTTATAAGCCTTAGGTAGCGGTGCTCCCAGTTTTTTTTCTAATTGTTCAATGGCTTGTACCGTAATAGGCGCGCCACGAACGCGCATCAATCCAGGTCTCATGATGGAATAATCCGAACTCCCAAAATAATAATATCATCTACTTGCGGATACTTCCCATGCTGTGTCCATTCGTCTAATACCTCTCCTAATTTTTTTTCTTGTTCCTCTGCAGGCATGGAAGCAATAGCACCTAAAAGTTTTTTAAACTTTTTTGTCATGAATTTTCTTCCTCTTGGACCGCCGAATTGGTCTTGGAAGCCATCGGAATAGGAGTAGAACATGTCGCCTGGTTGGGGTTCTATGGTATGGAGGGTAAAAGTTCGTTCTTTTTCATCGGGTAGTGGCGCACCCCCAATCGGCTTTTTATCCGCCTTGATTTCTATAAATTCTCCATTTCTACCTATTACTAATGGATTATAAGCCCCTGCCCAATAAAGTACCTTCTTTTCATGGTCATACGTCATTAAAGAAATATCCATACCATCTTTGGTCTCTGCACCAGGTTGGTCTTGCTTTAAAGCTTTTTGTACGTAGTGATGTAAACGAGTTAAGATTTCGTTCGGCATAAAAATCCCTTCTTGCATTACGATTTGTCTTAAAAAGACGGTTCCGATCATGGTCATGAAAGCGCCTGGCACGCCGTGGCCTGTACAATCTGCTGCGGTCATGCACGTATAACGCCCATTATGATAAAAGAAATAAAAATCTCCCGACACAATATCTCTTGGACGCCAAAACAAAAAAGCATCGGGAAAAATCTTTTTCAACTCCTCAAAATTAGGAACAATAGCACTTTGAATACGGAAAGCATAAGTAATACTATCCATGATTTCTCGGTTTTTCTCTTCAATGATAGCATAAGCTTCTTCTAATTTTCTTTTTCCTTCTTCAATGATTCGTTTTTCTCGTTCTACGCGTTCTTTTTCCATTGCGGTTTTGAGTGCAGCGATTTCTTTTTGTCGTTTTAATTCTTCTTCTCGTTTTCTGTCGGTGATGTCGCGCATGTTTAATAAAATCCCTTTGATAAGCGGATTATGGCTTTGATTAGAACCTATGGCTTCAAACCATAGCCATCTTCCATCGTAGTGTTGGAGACGAAAAGAGAAGAAGAAAGTACTTTTTTGACTTAGCGCATTCATCATTAAGGCTCTATCGTCAGGATGGACCAATTCCATGATGGAGGTTCCTTCTAAGTCTGCGGGCTCATAACCCAAAATACGCTTTGTAGAGGGGCTTTGATAAAGGATTTTGCCGTGTTTATCTAAGATAGAGATAATGTCTTGGGCGTTTTGGATTAAAGCTTTGTAGCGTCCGATGGTTTGTTCTGTGCGTTTTGCGGTTTCTTTTTCTACATAGCGGGCGTATTGTCCAAAAGCACGAGAAAACCGCCAAGCGCTTAGGATGATAACAATTAAAAGTAAAATAGCGATAGCGAGGTTAGTGATGGTATAGGGTAGATGTAGTTGCAGCTGTTGTAAATAAGGTAAAGCGATTAAATAGGCTGCTGAAACTCCTCCACCACTAAGTAGTAAAATCACCACATTGCGAACTTGTTGTCGGTATTTGTTTACTTTTCTTTTTTCGCGTTCGTCTTTTGAATAACGTAGTCGGCGTTGTGCAGCTGCTTTTTTCTCTAACAGCCGCTTTCTTGTGTCCCTACGTTTTTTCAAACTACGTTTTGTTTTTGTTCGTACCATCGTATAGATTATTTACTTGCTTGCCACAGGGTTTCTAATGCTTCTAAGGAGAGCTCAGACAAGGTTTTTCCTTGCTCCCAAGCTGCTTTTTCCATTGCTTGAAAGCGTTTTATGAATTTTTGGTTAGTGCGTTCCAAAGCTTGCGAAGCGTCTATACCTAAATGTCTTGCGTAGTTCACGATAGCAAAAAGTAAATCACCTAATTCCTCCTCTTTTTGTTGTGGGGTCTTTGCCGCCTGTAACTCCTTTAATTCTTCTAAGATTTTATCAAAAACCTCATCGGCATGACTCCAGTCAAAACCCACGTTTGCCGCTTTTTCCTGGATTCTATGCGCTTTCAACAGAGGAGGCAAATGCTTAGGAACGCCTTGTAAAATGCTTCCTTTACGCTCTTTCTGCTTCAATCGCTCCCAGTTCGCAATAACCGCTTCACTATCGTTTAGTTGTAAATCACCATAAACATGAGGATGCCGAGCAATGAGTTTTTCTCTTATGAAAGTCAAAACCGCCGTTAAATCAAATTGTTGTTGCTCTTGTGCAATGCGAGCGTAAAAAATTAAATGTAGAAATAAATCGCCTAATTCTTCTTTAATCCCTTGCCAATCTTTTTTATCTATGGCTTCCGCTAATTCGTAAACCTCTTCTATGGTCAAAGGACGTAAAGAGTCTAAGGTCTGTTTTCTATCCCAAGGACATTTTTCTCGTAGTTCGTGAACGACTTTAACAAGCGCCTCAAATGCTTCTAAGTAGCTCATGCCGACTGAAATCGTTTTTCTAAGAAATTTAAAAATTCATCTACCACAGGATTGTTAGGGTCAGGCTGGGTTTTAGAAAAGACTTCTTCTCTTAAATATTGCAATGCTTCTTTATAAGAATTCAATGTGTTGATGTGGTCTAAAGCCTGTTGGAACAAAACATTATCGCCTTTAAATAGGTGCTTGATGTATTCCATTTGCTTATGTAGCGGGATGCTTTCTACACTGATAAGTTTTTCATGCAACGTTGGTCCTTGTTGGAACTTGTCTGCAAGGCGAGGTACAGGTGTGTAATCTATAGCAGAAAGTAAAGGATTTCGTTTTTGTGCTTCTTTTTGTTGCTGCTTTAAAGCAATATTTTCCCCAATAAGGTTTTCTAAAATCCGTTGACTCGTTATCGTAGCATCTTGAATCGGAGTTTCTACTTCTTCTGATGCATAATCCTCTAATGACTTCCCTGTTAACGACTTAAATAACTTTTCTCTATAGTCTTTAATAGGTTCTCCCGTTTTTTGTTCGTAAAGACTTAAGATTTTTTGTGCTTTTTCTATAAAAACGTCCTTAGTAATCGTACTCATTTGTTTTTTCTCTACATACGCCACCATACTTTGCACTACAAAGCCGAAATCACTAAAATAGGGAGCATAGCGACTAAATATCCCTGTTTTTATCGTTGTGTTTTTTCCAAAAAAGAAGTTGGTTAGGCTTTCTACAGGGGTGTTAATGAGTTGGAGATTATTAAAGATAGCTCTTTCTAACATGGGTAGAAACACTTGTGAAGGAATACGAATGTGTTTTGAAAGTGCACTTTTAAATTGTTGCAGGGCTTCTTGGACTTCTGGATGTTCAAAATTAAAGTAGGTATTGCTCAGTTTCCGAATCATTTGATTCCAGTCGTAGTAGACTTGGAAGAGGAGAAAGAGGTTTATTTGTTGGTGAGGAGCGAAGTTTAACAAGGCTTCACCTTCTATGGTTTCGCTGTTGTGTTGTTTTATAAAGTTTTGCCATAGTTGTTCTTGTAGTTCCTTGGTCAGTTGCGTAAGGGTGTTATGGTTGAGTTGAAGCATAGCGGTTGCAATTATACGAAGAATTTTAAACAGTTTCCATTTGTGAAGTAAACAAATATTGTGCCCATTGTTTTCCTTTGTCACTTAGTTGGTAGAAGATGGTTTTTCCTTGTCGCCATGAGACGACCCAGTTGTCTTCTTTTAGTTTTTTCAAATGTTGACTGGTTGCAGAGAAGCTAAGTTGGGTTAATTGACTTAATTCGCAGACGCATAAAGCAGACTCTTTCCAAAGTAGCCAAAGGATTTTTAATCGTTGTGTGTTAGCAATCATTTGGAGGTGTTGTGCTAAGGCGTTTAAGTAATGAGCGTCTTTTTGAAGGGTTTCTGCTAAGTTTTTCAGGGTTTGGTTGCTTCTTTGGGGAGGAAGGCACTGCATAGAAAAACGAAGTTAAACCTTTTTTTGGATTTTTCGGTCTTTATGGTTGATGGTACGTTGGCTTGTTTGCTTAGGGGTTACTGGGGTTTTATTAGCGCAGCCTGCGTTACATTTACGGGCTCGCAGGGTGTTAAAGCGCACTGCAATAGTCTTACATAAAGCGCACCACATCGTTAAAGAAGGGCAAAAAGGCAAGCGGCTCTTTGCTCGAGCGGTTGCACATCAACGTCATGCCGTTCGTTTGTTCCGTAGAGGTAGGTATCTGCGCGCTATAGACCACTCCTTTTATGCTCGTCGTCTTGCTGTAAGAGCCATCCGCATGAACCAGCAGGCACCACCGCCTGAAGGAACTATCCTTCCAGAGGAACGCCCACCGAAATATCAACCTCCCCCAGAAGCAACCTTAGAAAAAGAAATCAGCGCTATTCCTAATGAAAAGGAAGTCATTGAAGCCCCACCGACGGGTATAGATGTGGAATAGTGGTATAAAATTTGCTTAATTAGCAAAAGGGGCAAGTGTTGGCTTTTGCCCCAGGGAAGAGTGTTGGCATGGTAAAAAAGGAAAAGCGTTGTTAAAACAGCGAGACCCGTCTTGGGATTTTTCTACGGAAAACACAAAACAACATGTTCATGGGCTGCATAATTACCCTGCAATGATGATTCCACAAGTGGCAGGACGTATTTTGGATGAATGGGGTAAAAAGTCTCCTTGCTTTTTATCCTTTTTTGCGGTATAGGGACTTCCTTGAAGATTTTCCGAGGTTTCTAACAGAAAGGTCCCTGAAAAAGTCGTGTTGAGGTTCCTTGTTAATACTTGGGATTTAATTAGCTACGCACGATTTCAGCGTGCTAAAATGCTTGTATTATAGGTGTTGCTATGTTATAGCCGATTGGAAAGAACAAAATTTTTATCAAACTGACGCAATTAAAAAATTCTTATAGGTTTTTTTCGTAGCGACCGATGGATAGCTAAAGCA
>WFXK01000027.1 GCA_015490695.1 Bacteroidota bacterium
GAGGTCGGATTTATCAATGAATTATTAACGAAGAAACGGCTACGTAATGTCATTCACGAAGTTTATAAACTTTGCGGAACTCGTAGAACGGCAGAGTTCTTAGATAAAATCAAAGAATTAGGATTTTATTTAGCCTTTAAAGGAGGATTATCCTTCCGTATTTCGGATATTTTAATTCCGAAAGAAAAACAAAAAATGATAGAAAAAGCAAAAGAGCAGATTGATGAAATCAATGAAGGGTATGCAATGGGTGCTATTACGGAGAGCGAGCGTTATAATCAAGTGGTGGAAGTATGGGGTAATGTGCGTAATAAGCTAGCAAACAAGTTAATGGCGCAATTACAAAAAGACCAAGAAGGCTTTAATCCGATTTTCATGATGTTAGATTCTGGGGCACGGGGCTCTAGAGAGCAGATTTTACAATTAGGGGGTATGCGCGGTTTGATGGCAAAACCGCAAAAATCGGCTAAAGGAGGCATTGGAGAAGTGATAGAAAACCCTATATTGTCTAACTTCAAAGAAGGGCTTTCCGTTATAGAATACTTTATTTCTACGCATGGTGCTCGTAAGGGATTGACCGATACGGCATTGAAGACTGCCGATGCTGGTTATTTAACGCGTCGCTTAGTGGATGTTGCGCAAGATGTAGTGGTTACAGAGGAAGATTGTGGTACATTGCGAGGGATTGTTGTTCAGTCTTTAGAAGATGAAGAGCAGCCCGTGTCGTTAAGTGCGCAGATTATTGGTCGTATTGCGTTGAAACCGATTGTACATCCTGAAACGGGTGAAGTGTTATGTGATGCAGGAGAGTTGATTACTGAAGAAAAAGCCTTAGCGATTGAAAAAGCTGGTATTGAAAGCGTTGAAGTACGTTCTGTATTAACTTGTGATGCCAGCCGTGGTGTCTGCGCTAAGTGTTATGGATTGAACTTAGCTACTGGACACTTGGTTGAGGTCGGCGAAGCCGTGGGCGTCATGGCAGGACAATCTATCGGAGAACCCGGTACCCAATTGACTTTAAGAACCTTCCACTCAGGAGGAACGGCAGGTAGCGCTACAACCGATAAAGAAGTCAGAACTCGCTTCAAAGGAAAAGTCGTGTTTGATAACGTAGAAATCGTAGAAAAAGAAGTAGATGGGGAAATTCAAAAGATTGTATTGAGCCGAGGGGCGCAAATCCATATTGTATCGCCTGCTACAGAACAAATCATTCGTAGCTATGATGTTCCTTACGCAGCAACATTAAAAGTAGAAGATGGGCAATTGGTAGAAAAAGGCACGGTGTTGTTTGAATGGATTCCTTACTATACGGTGATTTTATCGGATGTAGACGGAGAAGTTGCTTTCCATGAGATTATAGAAGGGGTTACATGCCGAAAAGAGACCGACCCCGCAACAGGGCTAACAGAAACTATTATTATCCCTGCTCGTGGTGCTTCACGCAACCCCGCTATCCATATCATCAACCCCGATACAGGAGAAATCATAAAAGAGTATAATATTCCTGTTAATGCCCGCTTAGTCGTCCAAGAAGGACAAAAAATAGCACGGGGAGACGTATTGGTTAAAATCCCAAGAACGATTGGACGTATTGGTGACATTACAGGAGGACTTCCAAGGGTCCAAGAGCTCTTTGAAGCCCGTAACCCCTCTAACCCCGCTATCATTTCCGAAATAGACGGTATCGTGCAAATGGGTAGAAAACGAAGAACTAAACAAGAAGTAATTGTAACTACAAGAGATGGGTCAGAAACTAGAAAATATCAAATTCCGTTAACGCGCCACATTTTAGTAAGAGATAATGATTTCGTTCGTGCTGGACAACCCTTATGCGATGGAATGATTAGTCCACAGGATATTTTGCGCGTAAAAGGTGTTGCAGCAGTGCAAAACTACATCGTGAACGAAGTTCAAAAAGTTTATCGTAAACAAGGGGTTGAAATTGATAATAAACACATTGAAGTGATTGTGCGTCAAATGATGCAAAAAGTTCGGATTTTAGACCCAGGCGATTCTATTTTCTTAGAAGGGGAAGAGGTAAGCCGTAAAGAGTTCTTTGCAGAAAATGAGTTTTTATATGGTAAAAAGTTTGTAGTAGACCCTGGGGATTCAACGAAGTTTCGTCGTGGTATGATTGTGGATGTACAGGCATTAGAGGAGGAGAACGAGCGTTTGAAGGCGCAGGGGTTGAAGTTAGTTCAAGTACGGGATGCGATTCCTGCGGTAGCAGAACCGATATTACAAGGAATTACTCGTGCTGCTTTGACCACAGATAGCTGGATTTCTGCAGCATCGTTCCAAGAGACCCCAAGAGTGTTGAGCGAAGCAGCGATTGCTGCTAAAGAAGACTCCCTGCAAGGATTAAAAGAGAACGTGATTGTTGGACACTTAATCCCGGCAGGTACAGGTTTGCGTCGCTATGAAGGTATTGAAGTAGGAACGCAAGAAGAGTTGGAAAAAGCCGTAGAAGAATCGCTAAAGAAAGAATTTTATATCCCTACCCCTAAGGAACATAAATTGACTTAGGATTTGCTAATAAAGGCTTGGAGTGCTAAGCATTTGTCTGAAGAGCGTGGGCGAGTTTTGTTAATAGACGTGAGAGAGCCCGAGGAGCACGCTATAGGCAACATCGGAGGGGAACTCATCCCCTTAGCCCAATTATGGCAAGCAGTCCAACGTCTGAAGACCATAAAGCAGCCTATTGTGTTGTATTGTCGTAGTGGTGATAGAAGTTTAGCAGCAGCAAGGTTTTTACAAATGCAGGGAATAAAAGATGTAGGCTATTTAGAAGGAGGCTTATTAGCATGGAAGGACGAGGTAGATGCTTCACTGCCGCTTTAAAAAATCCCTTGCCGCAATCTTTTTATTTGAAAGACGATACCATTGCGATTGCAAAGAGCCTTTTAGGAAAAGTTTTATTAGTTCGTGGGGAAGATGGGATTTGGGCAGGCGGATGGATAACAGAAGTAGAAGCCTATAATGGCGCGCAAGATAAAGCCTGCCATGCCTACGGTTATAAAAGAACCCAACGCAATCAAGCCATGTTTAAAAGAGGCGGTTGTGCTTATGTGTATCTTTGTTATGGGATGTATTACATGTTGAATGTGGTTACCAACGAAGTAGATGAACCTCATGCGATTTTAATTCGTGCTATTGAACCTTGTTGGGGGATTGAAGCGATGATGCAGAGAAGAAAGCAAAAAAAGGTTTCTCCTCAATTGACAGCAGGACCTGGGAGAGTTACTCAAGCTTTAGGGATTACTAAGCAACATAATGAAGCACCTTTGTGGGGTCCTGATATTGTTATTAGTGCCAAAGGGGCTTTGAAGGTAGAAGAGGTGGTAACAACCCCCCGCATTGGTGTCCATTACGCTAAGGAAGATGCCCTGCTACCCTATCGCTTCTATATAAAAAACAACGCTTTCGTGAGTAAACCCCTCTATCCTAAATACTAATCCCTTTAATGAGTGCAGATTAACTATCAAGGAATGGATTTGTTTGGATGGAGAGCCTTGTTGTCGTTTGGGGTGTCTAAATAAAGAAGTGAAAAAGCCGACGCTCAGGGAGTGATAAATGACGCGCCTATTCTAAACACAAATACGAAAAGACTGCAGATTATACGCATAAACTCAGTTGCAACTAAACTCCCTTGTAGTGTAGGCGGTTGTAGTGTCATGCCGAGCGAAGCCGAGGCATCTCTTTTTTTGGAAACTTTGGAAATGCTGAAAGTTTCCTGCGTTTCCAGCGAAAAAAGCACTTGAGGGAACCCGCATTGAGATTCCTCGCCTTCGGCTTGGAATGACGTAATGGGTGCAGGACGGAGGCAGTAGCGTCATGCCGAACGCATGTGAGGCATCTAAAAACTTTTGCTATCTTCGCTCTACAATGAAACGCCTGCCTATTGGCATACAAGACTTTGAAACACTTATCAATAGTAACTGCCACTATGTAGACAAAACTCCTTTTATC
>WFXK01000028.1 GCA_015490695.1 Bacteroidota bacterium
CGTAGCAGTTCAGCAGGGACATTAGGATAAATATCTTGAGTTGCGGGGTCATTATCTATTTTTGCTTTATAAGCTTGACGAAAATGCTCATAATTGCGTTGATTCCACAACATAAATCCGACCGCACCACCGATTGCAGCATAAACAACGGGAATTTTCCAATAGCTATGATTATAGAATTGTCCTGCTCCAGGAAGAAGCAGACTCCACATCAATGCTTTTTGAGGGTTGAGGCTATCTTTTTGGGCATAAAGCAGCGTTGCTATACATAAAACGCTAATTATTTGGCGCACCGCTGTTAATCCATTTTTCAATTTTTGCAATATCACAAGGTGCCATCTTCTCTTGCGCCGAAGGCATAGGCGCATACCCCTGAAGATGCTTAATAGAACCCAATAATTGCCCTGATTGCACATAAATAATCACATTGTCATAACCTACTAAGGAGACCTGTCCTTGAGGGAACTTGCCACCATGGCAATCTAAGCAGCCGTATTGTTGCAAAATAGGATAGACATCTTGCGAAAAACTTACGTAAGAGGTATCACAACCGTAGTCAGGAATAGGTCCAGGAGGAATTTCCTCACCTCGGCACCCTATCAAAACAACTCCTATCCAACCTATTGCCAAAATGTATCGCATCATTGTTTTGGTATTGGCATCTTTAAGATGATAGCGTTGTCGTAGTACTGCGGTAAAAAGGTTTTCAATTGTTCTTCTTTAAATCGCTGTGCTTGTTCTTCTGTATAAAATGCTCCTGCATATAAACGATAAACAGGGCGTTTGTAGTGTATAAAACAGGGAAGTTCGGGAAAGACTTTTTTAAATGCCTCTTGACATTGCACTACATTTTGTTTATTAACATCAAAACAAAGTTGGATACGGTAGCCCATGATTGTTGTAGCGTTTTTATGGTAATCTTTATAGGCTTGGATACCCTGTTTTATGGCGGGGTCGTAGTAATAGTACCACTGGGTTTTTCTATTTTGTTGTTGTGGGGTATCTTCCATAGTTTGCCAAAGGGTTTCCAGCAAGGTGGTATCGGGTGGCGGTAGTTGTTTATAAGGGGAGTCAAAGCGGTAGTAGCGGGCATAACGTTTTAAGTCTGGGATTTGGCACAAAGCCATAGTACAGCACAAAAGCCAAAAGAGGGTTTTCATGGCACTAATAGAGATGAGGTACCGATACGGCTTGCTCCTGCTTCAATGAATTGTAGGGCTTGTTCTACGCTACGGATGCCGCCTGCTGCCTTGATACGAATGGCACGAGGTAGCCATTGACGCATCATACGTACTTTTTCTAACTCCGCCCCCACTTGATAAAAACCCGTTGAGGTCTTAACAAAATCCACTTGCGCCTCCGCACAAAGGTCACATAATTGTTTCAGTTGACTGGCACTCCACATACCGCTTTCTATAATCACTTTTAACAATACATTTTCCTGCTCACAGACTTCGCTGGCTCTATGGAGTTCTTCTTCTATGGTAGCAATGTCTCCACTGCTAAATGCCGCTAAGTTCATTACCATATCCACTTCTTTCGCCCCTAAGTCAATAACGTGCTCTAATTCCGCAATCTTTTGTTGTGGGGTTAAGAACCCTAAGGGGAAGGCAACAACACTACACACCTTTACTTCACTATCTTGGAGGGCTTGCACTGCCACAGGAACGTAGTAAGGGGGTACACACACCGCTTGAAACGCATGTTGCCGCGCTAATTCACACAACTGTAAAATGTTTTCCTTGCTCGCTTGCGGCTTCAATAAAGTATAATCTATGTACTCATGCAGTTGCTCGGCAGTAACGCTCATAGAAAAAGACTTTATTTAGGTCTTCTATAAGCGATTTTTCGCTTTTTCTTCTTGGGCTGTAATCTCCTTCGCATTGCTCTGGAGTATTGTTGCAGTTGTTCAGGTGCTTGTTGTTGATTAGTCCCCGCTTCTGCCAAAACAGGCTCAGGCAAAGCCCCATGAGAAGTCTGTAATTCCGAATAATCCGCTTCAATAGGAACCTCCTGCTGTGAAGTCTCTTTCTGAGTATCAATCTCTGCTTTAAATAACATTTCCACCGTCATTAAATTCAATCGCCGAAGCATGTTCATAAATAAATCAAAAGCCTCTTTTTTATAAATCAGCAGCGGGTCTTTCTGTTCAAAAACCGCCGTTTGAACCGCAACCCGTAAATCATCCATCTCTCTTAAAAAGTCTTTCCACTCCTCATCTATTAAATTGAGCATTACAGTACGCTCTAACTCATCAATCACAACTTTACCTTTCGTTTCCAAAATCCTATCTATTTCAATAAAGAGCGTCACTTTCTTTTGTCCTGACTTAAACCGTATTTCAACAATTTGAACTTGTGGAAGTTGTTTTTTTATCTGTTTTAGGTGTTGGTAAATTTTGTCGGCAATTTTTTGGGTACGGTTTTTATAATATTGGATAACTTGTTCAAAGCATCGTTGTGCTAATTCTTCGGCGCTGTATTGTTCAAAATCTTCTTCTTTGAGTTCGGGTTCAAAGCCGAAGTAGCGGATAAATTGGTATTTAATGCCTTCTATGTCTATTTGGTCATAACCTTGGAGAATGAATTCATGGACAGTGTCTTCAATCATGTGGTTAAGGTCTACTTTGAAGCGTTTTCCGTGAAGGATGTTAGAGCGTTTTTTATAGATGACTTCTCGTTGTTGGTTCATAACGTCGTCGTACTCTAAGAGGCGTTTTCTGATAGCGAAGTTATTTTGTTCTATTTTCTTTTGTGCTTTTTCTATTTGTTTTGTAATCATAGGGTGTTGGATCACTTCCCCTTCTTTGATTTTGAGCATATCCATGACTTTAGCGATGCGGTCTGAGCCGAAGAGGCGCAGTAGGTCATCTTCTAAAGAGAGGAAGAATTGGGAGCTACCAGGGTCGCCTTGTCGTCCTGCCCTTCCGCGAAGTTGTAGGTCAATACGTCTGGATTCATGGCGTTCGCTTCCGATGATGGCTAATCCTCCTGCTTCTTTGACCCCCTCACCTAATTTAATATCGGTTCCTCTACCTGCCATGTTCGTAGCGATCGTAACGTTACCAATGCGTTTTCCTTTTTTCGGGTCAAAGGGGGCTTCACCTGCCTTTGCGATAATCTCTGCTTCCCTTTGATGGTGTTTTGCGTTCAATACCTCATGTTTAATTC
>WFXK01000029.1 GCA_015490695.1 Bacteroidota bacterium
CAATAAAGCAATAGGGGGCTTAGATAAATAGCCTTCTACCATTGCTCCTTGTTTTGTAGCACATAAAAGAAAAACAATGGGCACTTGCTCCTGAGCATAACTTTTAATATGGTGAATCATTAAAGAATCCCAGCCATCACCATCGCTGAGCACAACCATCAGTTTAGGAAGGCGCGCATCTATGGAAGTGTCTAAAGCATAGAAATAACGCATCGTTTTTCTTATAGCACTACGAAGGTTCGTTCCTCGGGTTTTTAATCCTTGGGTTGCGTTTTGTAAAGTCTGTTGCAGAAAGCGAAAATCCATGGTCGCAGGTGCCAGCAAATAAGCATAATCGGAAAACAACACAATACCTACTCTATCGCCTTGTAACTGAGGTAGTAGCTGTTGAATTAAGCGCTTTGCATAAGCTAATCGTGACGGCAATAGGTCTTTTGCCTCCATGCTTTTGGAAACATCTAAAACAAAATACAACACCTTTCCAATAACTTTTTGTGTTTCGGCTTTTTGTTTTGGAATGGCAGGTGCAGCTAAAGCAAACACTAAAAACAACCAACTTAAAAACCATAATCCATACGGAAGCAAACCATAAGTTTTGAAAGCGGCTTTATTAAAATAAAGATGAACAGCATCCTGATGCGAACGATATAGATACCAAAGCGCTGCAGCAACGAACGGCGTTAACAACAATCCATAGAGAGCAACGGGGTAAAGAAATTTCATCGTTCTTTCAAACGTGGGTCTAAGGCATCTCGTAAGCCTTCTCCGACTAAGTTAAAGACCGTCACGGTGATAAAGATAGCGAATCCTGGGAAGATAGCAAGCCACCAAGCTGAAGTGGTGTTTCTTGCTGCTGCTAACAACGAACCCCAAGTTACTGTAGAAGGGGGAACACCGATACCTAAGAAGCTTAAAGAGGATTCTACTAAAATAGCGGCGGCAATCCCGAAAGCAATCGCAACAAAAACAGGTGCTAAAGCATTTGGAAGCGCATGACGGAAAATAATGCGTAATTCACTTAACCCCAAGGCTTGCGCCGCTTGAATGTATTCTAAACTCCTTACTCGTAACAATTCTCCCCGAGTAAAACGAGCAATCCGTGTCCATGAAGTCAATCCAATGATGACCATTACTAAAAAGATGCTTGGTTTTGCGATTGCTGCAACCGAAACAATCAATAACAACGTAGGGATAGAAACCATTAGTTCAATTAAACGGGAGATGGTGATGTCTACCCATAAATAGCGTTTTTGGGCTAACCAGGGAATCCGTTTTTTTAGGGGTCTTCCTATGAGCCAAAACAGGAAGGTGATGCTACAAAAGATAAGTAGGCTTAGGGTAAGTTCGCCAAGGAAGTTTAGGAAGCTTTTAGAAAGGGCGTCGGCTAAGGTGTAGCTGCGGATAAAGAAGCCGTAATAGAAGCCGAAGAAGACGCCGAGCAGACCAAAGAGGATGGTTGCCCATGAAGCAGAGAGGCGATTGTCGCCGAAGTAGCCTGCAAACGCTCCTAAGATAATCCCAATAATAGCAGAAATCCCAACAGAAACCACACCGACGCTCAAAGAGATACGAGTTCCATGGATAAGTCCGCTTAATAAATCTCTTCCCAGTTCATCGGTTCCAAGCCAATGGCGCTCCCACACAGAACGGATTTGTTGTTCATCAAAGGGTCCGACCGATTGCGCATTTCGTAAATCAATTTCATTAGGTAGATAACGTACGGGGGGCCAAAGAGCACTTTCTAAAGGAGCCCCACGCCAATCTAAATTCCTTAATTCCTTAGGCCATTGATACAACCCTAACTTTTCTGCATAATCTAAAAAAATTGGAAAATAAACCTTTCCTTGATAACGGGCATAAATAGGCTTATTGTACGCTAAAAAGTCAGCGAACAAAGCGATGATAACTAAAAAGACAATAACCCAAAAAGAAGCATAAGCCAAACGATTCTTTTTAAAGTTCTGCCAAGCCTCCTTGTAAAAACTTTTTTCTTTTCCTGCCATTGTAAATTTATTTTTTCGTATAAGATATTCTTGGGTCTACAACAGCGTAAAGGATGTCTGCTACAAGGATACCGACTAAGGTTAAAACACCTGCTAAGGTAAAGACAGCGACAATGACAGGATAGTCTCTTGCGATAATGGCGTTATAGCTTAGAAAACCCATCCCGGGAATAGAGAAAATGGTTTCTAAAATGACTGAACCACCCACCATAGCGGGGAAAATCGCAGCGAACAAAGTAATAATAGGAATCAAGGAATTTCTAAAAGCGTGTTTCCAAATGACTTTTCTTTCACTTAGTCCTTTAGCGCGGGCAGTTCGTATAAAGTCTTGATTAAGCACTTCTAACATACCCACTCGCATTTGTCGGCTTAGAAAGGCAAAAGAGCCATAAGTATAGCAGAATACGGGTAGAATCAAGTGGTAAGCCCAGTCGGCAATCCGTTTCCATAGGGGCCAATCAGGGCTATGCATAGTGTCTTGGACACCGCTGGCAGGGAAAATATCCCAATAATCCCCTCCGCCAAAAAAGAAAATTAACATCGTTGCAACCCAAAAGGTAGGTAACGAATAAAGAATGAACAGGGTTGTCGTTACGATTCTATCTGCTAAAGTATCCCGTTTTACTGCTGAGAACACTCCAATGGGAATAGAAATCAAATAAGTCAAAAGAATAGAAATGACGTTAATAATTAGCGACCATCGTAAA
>WFXK01000030.1 GCA_015490695.1 Bacteroidota bacterium
ACATATAACCCAAATTTGAAAACATTTTTTTCTATGTTTGTCCTCCGTATGGCACGAGTGCTGCAATTTAGGGAAGCGCTAAGAGAAGCTATGATTGAAGAAATGGAACGCGATGAACGCGTCTTTCTAATGGGAGAAGAAGTAGGACTTTATGACGGCGCCTATAAAGTAAGTCAAGGGATGTTAAAACGCTTTGGTCCTAAACGAGTCATAGACACTCCTATATCAGAATTAGGTTTTGCGGGTATTGGTGTGGGTGCCGCTATGGCAGGTCTACGCCCTATTATTGAATTCATGACCTTTAATTTCTCCTTAGTTGCTATAGACCAAGTGGTAAACTCGGCTGCTAAGATGTTACACATGAGTGGGGGACAATTTCCTGTGCCTATTGTCTTCCGTGGTCCAAGCGGTGCAGCAGGACAACTTGCCCAACAACACTCCCAATGCTTTGAAAACTGGTATGCAAACGTCCCAGGACTTAAAGTCCTTAGTCCAAGCACTCCTAAGGATGCTAAAGGATTGTTAAAAGCCGCTATTAGAGACGATAACCCTGTGCTGGTCATGGAATCTGAACTAATGTACAGCATGAAAGGAGAGGTTCCTGAAGACCCAGAATTCGTTATCCCCATAGGGAAAGCAGATATCAAACGAAAAGGAAAAGATGTAACGATTATCTCCTTTGGTAAAATGGTTCATGTTGCTTTAGAAGCCTGTAAACGTTTAGAGAAAGAAGGAATAGATGCAGAAATGATTGATTTACGTTCTTTGCGTCCATTAGATGTTGAAACCATTATTCAATCGGTGAAGAAAACGAATAGAGCGGTTGTTGTAGAGGAGTCTTGGCCCTTAGCCAGTTTATCCGGTGAAATTGCCTATTGGATTCAAAAGAACGCTTTTGATTATTTAGATGCACCTGTGTTGCGCGTAACAGGGGCTGATACCCCTATGGCTTATGCCCCTACTTTAGTAGAAGCCTATATGCCAAACCCACAACGAGTTATCAAAGCCGTAAAAAAAGTCCTTTATATAAATTAAATAAGGTTATGGCGTACGAAACCATCTTATATGAAACTCCTGCGCCCTTTGTTGCGCAAATCACCCTTAACCGCCCAAAAGTCTATAACGCCTTCAACGAACAAATGGGAAAAGAGTTCTTAGATGCTTTAAAAGTGGTTCAAAAAGACAAGAACATTCGGGCAGTTATTCTAACAGGAAGCGGAGACAAAGCATTTTGCTCAGGGCAAGATTTAAAAGAAGTTCAGCAAAAGCCTGACCAACCTTTAGGCGCTATCGTAGAAAAACGTTATAATCCTATGGTAAAAACCATTTTAGAGATGGAAAAGGTCTTTATAGGGGCATTGAATGGGGTAGCAGCAGGAGCAGGAGCAGGACTTATTTTAGCTTGTGATTATGTTATTGCAGCAGAACACGCCTCCATGCTCTTTGCTTTCATCAATATCGGATTGGTTTTAGATACAGGTTCTTCGTTTTTATTGCCTCGCTTAGTTGGCTGGCGCAAAGCCTTTGAATTAGCTACCAACGGAAAAAGAATCTCAACAGAAGAAATGCTCCGTTATGGCATGATTAATGAAGTAGTATCTTTGGAACAATTACAACACCGTGCATTAGAAGTCGCTAAATTTTATGCAGAAAAACCTCCTATCGCTCTGGGACTAACAAAGAAAATGCTGTATAAAGGTTGGAATGCTTCCTTAGAAGACGCTTTACAAACAGAACTTTACTATCAACAAATTGCAGGAAATACACAAGATTATAAAGAAGGGGTTCAAGCGTTCTTAGAGAAGCGCAAGCCCAACTTTAAGGGAGAATGAAACTGCATTGGCAAATTTTCATTGGTATGTTATTGGGAGGGGTGTATGGCTACTTCCTCCCGGATAAAATCCATTGGGTTTCATGGATGGGTGAACTCTTTTTACGATTGTTAAAAATGGTTATTGTCCCCCTGTTAATCGCTTCTATGGTCTCTGGAGTAACTTCCTTGGGCGATACGAAACAATTAGGACGCCTAGGACTAAGAACCATCGCTTGGTATTTAACAACCAGCTTGTTTGCTATCCTTGTTGGAATGACCTATGTACGTTTATTGGCTCCAGGCGTTGGAGTAGAAATTCATCTATCACAAGAACCTTTAAGTTTGAAAACGCAACATCTTACTTTAAAAGATTTTTTACTTCGTATGATTCCAGAAAACGTTCTTAAAGCGATGATGGAGATGGAGATGTTACCTATTATTGTTTTTTCTTTGCTCTTAGGGATTTTTATCACACAAGTACCCAAAGAAGAACATAGAAGTTTATTGACCCGTTTTTTTCAGGGGTTCTTTGATGCAATGATACAAATGACGCATTTTATTATTCGTTTTACGCCTTATGGGATATTTGGATTATTAGCCAGCGTAGTTGCCCATTATGCTGCCGATAAAAAAGCATTTGTGTCTTTAATGGAGTCCTTAGGGGGGTATATGATTGTAGTGCTTTTGGGTTTAGCTACTCATGCCCTTGTTACACTACCTTTGTTGACACGTCTTATAGGTCGGTTTTCTGCTTTTAAATTAATAAAAAAGGTGCGGTTAGCGCTATTAACGGCATTCTCTACGTGCTCTTCTTCTGCGACCATGCCTACAACTTTACAGGTTTTAGAAGAAAATGCTAAGGTTTCTAATCGTTATACTTCTTTTGTTATCCCTTTGGGAGCGACTATCAACATGGACGGCACAGCGCTTTATGAATGTGTTGCGGCTATTTTTGTTGCCCAACTCTACGGCATAGAACTAACATGGGGGCAACAATTTGTCGTGGTATTAACAGCCTTGTTAGCCTCTATTGGAGCAGCAGGCATCCCTATGGCAGGGATTGTGATGATGACTGTGGTGTTTTCTGCTGTTGGTATCCCTATGGAAGGCATTGCCATTGTGCTTACAGTAGATAGAATCTTAGATATGTTCCGTACTGTAGTGAATGTTTGGAGTGATATTTGCGGGACGGCTACGATTGCTGCTTTAGAAGGCTCGCCTCCAAAGTTAGATTAACAAAAGCGATGTCCATTTTTTAAGAGTAAAATACTTGCTTGATTAAGTAAAAAAGTGCATTTTTGTATAGGTTTAGTTTTTAGTAGCGATGGAAAGAATAAGTTTATTTGTCTTCTTTCTGATAGCAGGTGTTTACTCTCGGCAGGTTGAGTGGCTATTTCAAGCTATTAAAGTCAACGATATAGAGAGAGTTAAGCGGATATTAGCAAGAGGAGTGGACTTAAATATCGCAGGTGAGCATGGGGATACCCCTTTGCATGTTGCTGCCCGTTATGGGCGTCTTGAAATTGTAAAATACCTTATAGGGAATGGAGCAGAGGCAAATATTAAAATGGTTCTACTCCTTTACACTATGCTGCCAAATCAGGGAATCCAGAGGTTGTAGAATATCTCATAGAGGAGGGAGCAGACGTCAATGTTATAGAAATACACCCTTACTCTATGCTGCAAAACAAAGTAATTTTGAAGTAGCAAAGACACTTATAGAAAACGGTGCAGATGTTAATGTCCATGATAACTATCTTATGATTACGCCTTTACATCATGCAGTGAAAGTAGGGAATTTTGATTTAGTAAAATACCTTGTAGAGAAAGGAGCGGACGTAAATGGGAAAGATAAACACAAAAACACCCCTTTGCATTACGCTGTAAGTTGGAAACATTGGAAAATAGCAAAATATCTTATAGAAAATGGTGCCCATGTTAATGTTCATAACGAAAATAAAGAAACTCCTTTACACACCGCTGCAAAAGCAGGGAATCTTGATATGGTAAAATACCTTGTAGAAAAGGGCGCTCATGTGAACGTTAAGAACCATAAAGGAAAAACACCATTAGATATTGCAAAGAAATATAAGCATGAAAAAGTCGTTGAATTCTTAAAAGAAGCCCGAAAACATTAGTTCAAAGAGTGAAAAACACTATTTTTGTTGCAAAGCCAAAAGGTAATTAACAATGCTAAAAAAGGGCTTTCTTTTCTTTGTTGTCATAAGATTTTTATATGCTCAAGGGCTTGAAAAAATGCTTTTTGTGGCTATTGAAAACAATGATTTGCCAGAAGTAAAAAGGTTAATTGCGGAGGGGGTGGATGTAAATGGTTATTGGCAGCGTAAGACTCCTTTGCATAAGGCAGCAGAAGAAGGATATTTAGAGATTGTAAAATTTCTCATAGAGCAGGGAGCTGATGTAGGTATTAGAGATAAGTATCGGCAGACGCCTTTGCATAAAGCCGCCTACAAAGGACATTTAGAGGTGGTAAAATTCCTTATAGAACAGAAAGCTAAAATAAACGCTAAGGACTGCTACGGGGAGACTCCTTTACACTGTGCAGCATGGAAAGGACATTTGGAAGTAGTAAAGTACCTTATTGATAAGGGTGCTGTTGTAAATAGCAGGGATGCTGTTCGCGAGACCCCCTTACATGAAGCGGCATTAGCAGGACATATCACTATTATAAAATATCTTATTGAAAAAGGCGCAAACATAGCAGCACAAAGTAGCTATGGAGAAACTCCTCTGCATTACGCCGCAAGGAACGGACATGCTGCTGTTGTACGATATTTGGTAGAAAAAGGTGCTAATATCAATGCTCAAGATATTTACGGCGAATCACCTCTACATCAAGCGATACTAAAGGGACATTTTAACATTGTAAAATACCTTGTAGAAAAAGGGGCGGTCATTGACATCCGCGATGCGAATAATGAAACCCCTTTATATATTGCTATACGAAAAGGATATAGTGCTATAGTGAAGTATCTTGTAGAAAAAGGCGCTAATATTCAGGTTCAAAATAAAATGGGAGAAACACCTTTACATGAAGCAGCACGAAGTGGATTTGTAGACATTGCGAAATTCCTTATAGAACAAGGCGCTGTTATTGATGCTAAGGATAATGATAGTGAAACCCCTCTACACGAAGCCGTATGGAAAGGGTATCTAAGCATGGTAAAACTGCTTTTGGCAAAAGGAGCTTATATTGAAGCCAGAGATAAATATACCTTAACACCCCTACATAAAGCAGCATGGAAAGGCTATTTAGCCATTGTAAAATGCCTTGTAGAAGAAGGTGCTGATGTCAACGCAAAAACTCAAACTAAATTAACCCCCTTACACTACGCTGCATGGAAAGGGCATTTAGAAGTGGTAAAATACCTTATAGAAGAAGATGCTGTTGTGAACGCAAAAGATGAAAATGGAAAAACCGCCTTGGATATTGCAGATGAAGAAAACCATTACGAGGTTGTTAAATTCTTAGAACAATTTCAAAGTGATTAAATCAAGAGCCCTGTTCCTTAATAAACGCTAAGACCGAAGGACTCTTTGCCAAACCAAAATAAGTAGTACTATCTTGAAAAGGTAGCAAAGGATAAATCGTATGAATAAGCACTCCTTGTATCTTTGTTGTATTATTCCAAAAACGAAGAGCATTTTCTAATTGTTCTCGTTTATGGCTTCCTAAAAGGTTCATTTGTAACAATAGTGGTTTATTAAACGGTTGTAATTGCCTTTCTAATAAAGGATTGATACGATGTGCCATAGCGCCATAACTGGCTTGTAAGGGCGGATACTGATAAGGAATCATGAAATAATCCAGATGCTGATGCCATTGAAAATGTTTCCATCTGCCTGCTTTGGCGCAATAGCTCCAGCGAAGTGCAGGATATTGTTGTTTTAATGCCGTAAAAAACTCATTCCATTGTTGTTCAAAGGGTTCCCATGCCTGCCATTGATTTCCTACAATCACTACAGAGGGAGGATAAAAACGAAGACGATGCAATAACGATGTTAATTGCTGATGAAAAGTCCGAAGATAATCTAATTTCCCCTCAGGAGGCGCTTCAAAATGACTACAAAATAACCAATAAGGGGTATGCGTCTGCGCTAAATACTTGACTAAAGTAGGGACCTGCAGTGTACAAAGCGAATCTATAATGCCTTCTTGGGAAACAATAATTTCTAAACACACCCCTTTCCATCCTAAGGAATCCATTTGTAAAAGTCCCTGATAGAAGTGGAAAGTGTCTACAGGTTCGTCTAAACGAATACTTGCCCAAAAGGTTGTCGGTTTCGTAGAAGTGGAAACTAAACTACATCCCAGAATTAAAAAGAAAGCACTTAAAATTTTTTTCATTTACTTTCTCGTCCTCGTTTTTCCATTTCTCGGAATAGGAATCCGAATTGGATTCCAAAGCCGCTTACTTGGTCTTTTCTTGGATCTTTGCCTAATTGTCCAATGTTGTCGATGTAATCGGTTTGAGGGTTTAGGACTTTGTAATAAAATTCTATATGGACGTGGTGGCTGACACGGAAGTGGAGTCCTATTTGCAGGGGGAACATCAGGGCGTTAGTCGGGTAGTTTTCTCCTTCGTTTCGGGTTTGGAGTTGTTCTACTAAGGATTTTCCCTCGGCATCTTTAGGGGTAAAGAAGAAGAAACCAATTCCTGGGGCGAAGAAAGGGTATAAACGGCTTTCTTTTTTTATACGAATTTTTACTTGGAGGGTAATATAGCGGTAAGTGGTACTGAAGTAAGTGTTGTAAATGGGTTTTTCTTGTGCTAAGGTGCGGTTTTCTGCACGTAGCGTTCCCCAGCCAAAAGAGAAATAGGGCGTTGCTCTGCGAGGCGCTTCAAACTCTATATGCAGTACTCCTCCCGCATTAAAACGCTCCCATGAGGCTTTTTTATCCAATAAATCCCCACGATAACGTAAAAACTCCATCCCAACACATGCCTCCAACCTCGGATGAATCTGCCCGTAAAGGAAACTAAACACTAATAAAGTAACCCATCTCATCCCGTTCAAAAATAATGCCTTTTTGCTATGCTTTCAAATTTGGAAAATATTAATTTTCTTGTAACTTTATCCCCATGATAGAAGTTCCGTGTAGTCAATGTGGTGCAGCTTTAACGCCAGGGGAACAAGCTGTTATAACGTGTCCCTATTGTAAGGCAGAAACCTATACGATTTTTAGGAAGTACATCTGCAGCCATTGTCAAAAACCTATAGTTTCCATTGCGCAAGAGCATGTTAGAGCCGTTGCCTGTGAACATTGTAAAAAGCTCACTTTCTTAGAACCGCCGCCATATTCTTTAAATTGTCGAGTAGAGCCGCCACCTATTTCCTTAGGAACTTCTTTAGAGTGGAAAGGCACCACCTATACTTTTGTTAGTTACGTGGTTTATCAATGGTGGGCTTTTCAAGAGCAAAAAACAGGAAAGATAGAAGTATATACAGCTGTCTCTAATGATGGTAAATACCTTCGCATTCAACCTGTCATCCCCTTAGCACGAGATGCAGAAGAACCTCAACAAGTACTTGTATTGGATAAGCTTCAGAAAGAAGTTTTAAAAAAATGGGAAACCCGACGAAAAGAAGTTTATAATCTAACAGACCTTTGGATGGCATTAGACCTTTCAGAGCATTGGAATAGGAAATCTTTTTGGAATGCATTTATTGTTGCATTGCGTCCTATTCAAGTTTGGGGTAGTATTTTAAAAGTACAACCTTGGTATGAACCGGCAATGGCTTCGGTAGCTTATCCAGAGGAGCATGAAGCAGAGCCTGACATGGACGAATATGAAAATATAGATGAGTACTTAGAAGCCTTAGATGATGAGAAGAGGAGGGAAGCGTTTCTTAGACGTAGGTCGCTTGCAGAAGTTTTTGACATTAAGCGCACTTCAGAAGATATCATATTCCCAACTTGTTTCCATTATGGAGAAAAGATGAGTTTTTCATCCTGGGCAAAACTTTCAAAAGGCACTTTTCCTGGCGATTTTTCTTCTGCTTTCCCTCACGCCTCCGTAGAGGAGTTTTCTCCTTTATCTGGTGATGGACCTACAGAAAGATTTGTGTTTCCTGAAGGAAGGCTTATTCCGGAAACTTCTACCAAAAAGGGCGTAGGGCAAAAAGGGCAGAGTGGCGGCTGCCTTTCATTACTACTTCTACTGCTACTTTTATTATTGGGAAGCCTATGGTAGGAGATGCATACACTTGTAAGCAATGTGGAACGCCTTTAGAAGTGGAAGCAACCGATAGAAAAGTAACTTGTGCATCGTGCGGTAGTGTTAATGTTATTCACTTTAATGAAGTGGCTTGTAGCAATTGTAGTGCTACGCTTGCTGTAGGTTTCACAGGGTTTCTCCATTATGCTTATTGCTCTCAGTGCAGAACTATTATGGCAGTTGTTGGACGTCAAACAAAAACCTTAGCAAAGATTGAACACGAAAATGTTACGAAATCCTTACCGCTTGAACAAGCACCTCCTTATTTTACTGTTCCTACATCTCCATGGCAAGGAAAATGGTTAACAAAAGGGTGGATGAGGAAACAAGTGCTTAATGAAAAATATTGTTGGCAAATGGAATATTACACTTTGGTTCATGAAACGAAAGGTAGTCTAACGCTTATTCCTAACTTCCATATTCCCCTTCCAGCGGGAAACAAAGGCATTTTTTTACTGGAATGTATTCAACCTAAGGAGACTATACAAAAACCTTTTTCTGTACGGACTATTTACTATAGTAATGTCTATAGATTAAAAGAGGCACTGCTTTTAGATTTGATGACTTCTTCAGATCTCATGCCCAGGTATCTTAAAAATCAATACACTTTGCGTTTTATGTATATAATAAGCGGGGCGGATATGGGAGGGGCTTTTGCTTATGTGCCCATCCCCTTAGCAGGTGTTGCTGCTGTCTATGTCCATCGTCAAGAGCCTAATAAAATCATCTATATAGAAAAATACCCCTCTGAGTCCTTGGAATTGGTTTTCTCTGGGGTGTATGTTCCGTTAGAAACTTTTTTAAATGCTCAGGATAAGGGACGTCGTAGTGCTGAGGAGTTATTTTCCGATGAAGCGCTTAGTTTGCCATGGGGACACGACTATACCATAAAACGCTTAAAAGAAGCGAAACGACACAGAAAAAAACAAGAGGCAGAAGCGGAATCGTTTCTCCTTGGGATGATTTTAACAGCTATTCTGGTTATAGC
>WFXK01000031.1 GCA_015490695.1 Bacteroidota bacterium
GCATAGGTTTTGGCTACCATTCAAAGCGTAGACGAGTAAAATCAAGTATGCAGATTTTTTTATGTGCATTTCTGTTGAAAAGTTACAAATTCTTTAGAGGTTTTTTGTATTCTGGAAAATAGTACTGATGATTGGGTAATTTATTGCAATATTATAGCTGGTGAAGCTCAGATATGTCTTGTGTACATTACTTTTAAGTGTGCGCTTTGCTCTTTTAGGCAATGTGATGTATCTTTGTAAACCCATGCGGGGTATACGGGTAGCGATAGAGACTGATGTGGGTTGTGTACGAGAGCAAAATGAAGATTTTTTTGGGTATTTTCAGTTAAACAATGATACAGTTTTATTCATTGTTTGTGATGGCATGGGAGGGCATGAAGCAGGGGAAGTAGCAGCAAAAATCGCTGTACAAAGCTTTTTACATTACTTTGCCAACCACAAAGAAGCCGTTGAAAGCCCTTTAAAGCATTTAAAAAAGGCTTTTAATTATGCTAATGAACAAATTTTAAAAGCAGCAGAAGCGGACCCTAAGAAGCGAGGTATGGGAACAACCGCCGCCGTTGCCATTATCCAACACCAAAACAAACAACAACAAGCCTTTTATGGGCATATAGGCGATAGCCGTATCTACTGGTTCCATCAAAATACCTTAAAACGACTTACTAAAGACCACTCTTACGTGCAAATGTTAATAGATCAAAATATTATCACTGAAGAAGAAAGCCGTTACCATCCTCAACGCCATTTAATCACACAAGCACTTGGATTAGAAACCAAAATAGAGCCTGAGATTGCAACCAAACCTTTAATCCTTTCTCCTGGCGACCAATTGCTTTTATGCACCGATGGACTTATTAACTTAGTAGAAGACCAAGAGATTGCCGAAGTACTAAGACAAAAACACTGGAGTGAAGAACAAAAGGTACAAACTTTGATTCATTTAGCAAAAGAACGAGGAGGATACGATAACATCACCATCATCTTAGCAGCTGTAGACCCCATCGCAGCATTGCAGAAACAATAAAACGATACATGAATCAGGCACCAGAATTAGAAAAGTATGAAATTATCTCCACCTTAGGAGAAGGCGGGATGGGAACGGTGTATTTAGCCAAACATCGCCGCATAGACCGCTACGTTGCCATTAAAATGTTACATGCTAACCTTGCCCGCAACCCCCTTATCCGTGAACGCTTTAAAAACGAAGCTGCCTTGTTAGCAAAACTATCCCATCCTAATATCGTTACTTTATACGATTACGAAGAACACCCCCACGGTCTCTACCTCATTATGGAATATGTTAAAGGAATAGATTTGGCTTCCTATTTAAAACAACATGGTCCTATCCCCTTTGCAGAAGCCCGAAACTACATGAACCAAATCTTAGACGCCTTCGGCTATGCCCATAAAATGGGCATTATCCATAGAGATATTAAACCTTCCAATATTGTGATTACAGAAGAGAAAAAAATTAAAATTCTAGACTTTGGAATTGCAAAAATCACTACAGACCCTAATGCTTCCCAACTAACTCGCCCAGGTGCCCGAATAGGTACTTTAATGTATATGAGTCCAGAGCAAGTAAAAGGCGAAGAACCTACTATCCAAAGTGATATTTATGCATTAGGTATCACCTTCTTTCAAATGTTAACCGCTGCCTATCCTTATGACCCCTCTAAACTATCAGAATACGAAATTTCTGTAAAAATTGTCCAAGAAAACCTCTTAGAAGACCCTTATCATCCCTATAGCAAAGTTCCTGAAACGTTAAGAGAAGCCCTTGCAAAAGCCATCGCAAAGGACCCAAAAGAACGTTATGAATCCTGCGAGGCATTTAGAAATGCTTTAGAAAATGCTTTTAATGCCCTTAACTATACAGAAGACTTTACGCTTACCATGGAAACTCCTACCGAAAGCAGTGCTTCCTTAAATACAACAGAGTTAGTTAGCATACTTTCTGGTGTATTAGAAGAAGAAAAAGAAAATAGTGTCCCTACCCCAACCCAATTATTAGAAACTCAAACGCTGGAAAAAAAGAAAATTATTCAAAAACGACTATGGGTTTTCGGAGGATTAGGATTGATTGTAGTAGTACTGATGGGCATGCTGCTATATTGGCAGCTTTCTTTGAAAAAAGCCCGCTCTTCGGAAAACCCTTTAGAACGCATCCGAGGTAAAATACCCACTTTAGAGGTTGTAGTACCTTCTTCAAATGAAGAGGCAGAAGCATTAGAACAACCTCCAGAGGAGACGATGGCTTACGTAGAACACCCTATTCAAAGGGCTACCCTCGAAAAAAAACAAGAAGAAAACACAACAACACAAGAAACCCAACAAAACACCGAAGAACAAACAACAACCGAAGAAGAAGATTATACACAATTTAAGAAATACCTACAATTAGCAGCGCCTGAACCTAAGAAAGGTTTAGCAAGACAATGGCGAAGTAATATTATGATTGCCAATAGCGCTATGAAGGCATATCACCGCATCAAAGTAGAAATCCGTTATTTTAATAAAAAAGGAAAACAAATTGGCGCTTCTCAACATCCTATCCCCGGAGAAGTACCCCCTAAGGGGAGTCTACGTTATGAACTCCGTTACAAAGTACCTAAGGGAACAGCAAGTGTGAGCATTAGTATCGCTAACGCTGAAGTAAAAGAATAACAAAAGAACCTTATTTGTAGCTCACTTGTCAAGGACGATTTTTTTCTACCTTTGCACGGAAGTAAATTTTAATAGCTTATGTTGAAAGTCCGTGAAGATAAGGGAGTGGAATTAGCAAGCGCTGCTTTAGCCCATTTTTTCGTAGGGCTGATTAAAGCCGACGCAGGACTCTCTGTTGCTGAAGAAAGAAAAGTAGAACTACTCATCTATAAAATGCGCCATGGACTCCCAGGAGAATACGAACAAATCATTCAGTTCCTCCATCAAATCCAAAAAGACCCTGATTATCAAAGCTGGGACCCCGATAAACACGGCGACGAAGGATTACGATACTTTGATAAATTCTGTGAACTGGAACAAAACGCCCAACAATACTTAGACGCTATCTTAGACCTCATGGAAATCATTGTAGAAGTCGGCGAAGTAACAGCAGGAGAAGAAAAGTTCTTAGCAAAAATGAATAGAGAATTCCAAAAACGGAAAGGAAAACAGTAATGTTAACTATTGAAAACGTACGACGTGCTTATGATGATGTCGTAGCCGTAGATAATGTTTCCTTGCAAATTCCTAAAGCAACCTTATTTGGTCTTTTAGGTCCTAATGGTGCAGGAAAAACAACCCTCATCCGTATCATCACACGTATCTTTTTCCCAGACCAAGGTCAAGTCTATTGGAATAACACCCCTATTGAAAAAATCCCCAATAAAATCATCGGCTACCTCCCAGAAGAAAGAGGACTCTATCCAAACTTCTATGTCCATGAACATATCCGCTATTTACTACAATTAAAAGGACTTCCTGCTAAAGAAGCCAAAGAAAAAACCCAACAATGGCTAAACGCATTGCAATTAGACCATCTTAGCCACAGAAAAGTAAAACAGCTTTCTAAAGGACAACAGCAGCTTATTCAATTTATTGCCACTATCGCTTATGAACCTGAATTATTAATTTTAGACGAACCCTTCACAGGCTTAGACCCTGTAAATACCCAAAAAATGATCACCATCCTCAAACAAATGGTAGAAGAGAAAAAAAACACTGTGGTGCTTTCTACTCACCAAATGGAACAAGCAGAACTACTTTGCACCCATATTGCTCTTATCAATAAAGGGAAATTGCTTATCCATGGAGAAGTTAAAACAATAAAAAAACAATTCTTTGATGAACAATACTACTTAGAAGTAGAACAGCCTCCATCTCAATGGAATTTGCCCGAAGGCGTAGAAATCCTTCAACAAAACGAAACGGCTATCCTATTCAAAAAAAATGAATCGCTATCTTTTGCCGCTATTGTCGCTGCTGTAGAACAACAAACCCCAATAGTCCGATTAGAACAACATTTGCCC
>WFXK01000032.1 GCA_015490695.1 Bacteroidota bacterium
AGGCAAATCCCAACGTACCTTTGCGAGCACCGAGAAAGAAGCTAGTATGGTATCCTTTTCGGCGTAATAAAAATGGCAAATCAGCCCCCGTATGAGTCTCCAATATAGAACCAATGACAGAAAAATCAGACAGATGAGGCACTCCTGCAACAATAGAAGGCAACGCTTCAATAGAACGAATGGCATTAGAGTAATAACGAGGAAATACCAAGCTTTTTTGTTTTAACTGCTGATAAAAAGGTGCTAAGCCTTTTATACTGTCTGCATACTGCGCTGTAAAACTCTCCAATACAATCATTACTACATTGAGCGGACGGAAAGTTTGCTTCTTTGTGCTTCTTAACAAAGGATAAGAAGCACTTATGAAAACACTATCATAAGACGGCGAAAAACTACATTGCTGAAGAGCAGTTATAGCGGTGCTATCCTCTACCCAATGATAAAGCTGCAAGAATGTTTTATTAACCCATGCATTTCCCATAGTGTACAGCGTATTAAGTGCCCAATGTCCTGCTATACTATGCTCAACCTTCTGAAATGCATAAGAAGGACTTAAAGGCTTATAATCCAATCCTCTAAGACCAACAACGATGATAGCAATGTAAAACAGAAACTGCCACCATGAAACGTTAGACTTCATTCGCCAAAGTTTATTATTCCACCATAGGAATAAAACACTGAGTAAAAGAAACCATAAAGTAAGTACCAGATATTCTTTCCATACATCTTTGAAGGCAGAAGGATTTGTAAAAAGAGTGAGCACCTCGTAAGAGAGTCGCTTGGTGCCATGCTGGTAGTAAGCCACATCAGCAAGATTAAAACCAAGGCTTAATAGCAATAAAAACAGCCACAACCAACGGCTTATAACACAAAGACGCAAAAAACACAATACAAGCGGAATTGCTACAAGAGCACAAAAAGTTGCAAAATCAAAACGTAATCCCGCCCATAATGCCCAAAGAAGTTCCTTAAAAGATAAAAACCGCAGATCTTCATAATAAAACAGCCAAAGAGCACGAATAAGCC
Source organism: Bacteroidota bacterium (assembly GCA_015490695.1). Lineage (GTDB taxonomy): Bacteria > Bacteroidota > Bacteroidia > SpSt-205 > S141-50 > S141-50. Next base: position 1,027 of record WFXK01000032.1, read on the forward strand.
AATGAAGAAAAGTATAAACCAGAAAGACTCTAAAAAAAGCCATTTAAGGCTTTAAAAGTTCATCTCCATAGATTTCTAAAAAGCGAATATTGTAGTTTCCTTTTACGAATTCAGGGTGTTGCATCAGGCGTATGTGAAAGGGAATTGTCGTTTTAACACCTTCTATTACAAACTCTTCTAAAGCACGCAGCATTTTATTGATAACGCCTTTTCGGGAAAAGTCCGAAACAATCAACTTTGCAATCATAGAATCATAATAAGGCGGAATAACATATCCTGCATAGGCATGGGTATCTACTCTAACGCCATGACCCCCAGGTTTATGGAAACTGGTAATTTTTCCTGGGCTGGGCATAAAGTCGTTAAAGGGATCTTCGGCGTTAATACGTACCTCCATCGCATAACGTTCCTTAGGATAATAAAAGCGTCCCGATACAGGAATTCCTGCAGCCACTTTAATTTGTTCTTTGATTAAATCATAGAAAAAGATTTCTTCGGTAACGGGATGCTCTACTTGAATGCGGGTATTCATTTCAATAAAATAGAAGTTTCCATCTTCATCTAAGAGGAATTCCATGGTTCCTGCGCTTTCGTAGTTAACGTATTTTGCTCCTTTGACTGCTGCTTCGCCAATGCGTTCTCTTAGTTCTTGGTTCAATGCAGGACTGGGCGACTCTTCTACTAATTTTTGATGGCGTCTTTGAATAGAGCAGTCACGTTCTGATAGGTGGGAAACGTGTCCGTATTGGTCCCCCATAATTTGGATTTCAACGTGCCGAGGGTTTTTTAAGAACTTTTCAATATACATAGCGTCGTTGCCGAAGGCGGCTTTTGCTTCTTTTTTTGCGATATTCCATAAGTGTTCTAAGTCTTCTTCTTTTTCAACGATACGCATACCTTTTCCGCCGCCACCTGCACTGGCTTTAATCATAACGGGATAGCCAATCGCTTTAGCGATTTTTTTTGCTTCTTCTAAGGTTTCTACAGGTCCGTCACTACCGGGGACAACGGGCACGCCTGCCGCTTTCATCGTACGCTTTGCCAACGCTTTGTCCCCCATGATGCGAATCACTTCTGGCTGAGGACCAATGAACTTAATGCCATGGTCTGCACAAACCTCTGCAAAATGGGCATTTTCTGCTAAAAACCCATAACCAGGATGAATAGCGTCTGCTCCTGTGATTTCTGCCGCAGCAATAATGTTAGCGATGTTCAAATAGCTTTCTTGGGGTGGTGGCGGACCAATACACACGGCTTCATCCGCAAAACGAACGTGCAAGGCATCTTTATCTGCCGTAGAATACACCGCCACTGTCTTAATCCCCATCTCTTTACAGGTACGGATAATCCGTAAAGCAATCTCCCCCCGATTCGCAATTAAAATCTTCTTAAACATAGACGTTAATCTAAACGAATATGGAAAAGGGGTTGGTCAAATTCTACAGGTGAACCATCTTCTACTAAGATTTTTACTACTGTACCACTAACTTCTGATTCTATCTCGTTAAACATTTTCATTGCTTCAATGATACATAGCACGTCACCTTTATTCACATGGCTTCCAACTTCTACATAAGGAGGTTTATCGGGAGCAGGACGGCGATAAAAAGTACCTACAGTCGGTGCTTTAACCACATAGATATTTTCTTCTTCCTCTTCAGATGGCACTTCTACCTCCTTAGTAGGTGCTTCTTTAACATTTTGAACGCTTGGTTCAGGGGATTGAGGAGGCATCAACGCTGATGGTTGCGGTGATACAGGTTGCGCAAACGCTACATTCGTTACAGGTTGTTTCCTCACCACCCGCAAACGAAACTCCCCTTGCTCTATCTCCACCTCCACCAAATCCGAACGATTCACATATTTCAAAATGGCAAGTATCGCTTTATAATCCATAACCCTATGAAGATTTTGCTCGCTCTACATACGCTCCAGTACGAGTATTTACCCTTACTTTGTCTCCTATATTAATAAATAAAGGAACCTTTATCTGGGCTCCCGTCTCTAAGGTAGCTGGTTTCATTACATTCGTTACAGTATCACCACGAACACCAGGCTCTGTATAGG
>WFXK01000033.1 GCA_015490695.1 Bacteroidota bacterium
ATACATGGAAGAAGAAGAATACCAAAAAGCCTTAGACCTTTTTTTAAAAGTCGCCCAAAAAACCACTCCCCATAATACACCTTTTCTCTACCTTAGTATCGCTAAAGCATTTGCCCAATCAGGAAAAGCACAAGAAGGAGTTCATTACTTTCAAAAAGTTTATAAAAAGCACCGCTACTTTGTTCCTCTTGTAGCACAAGCCTACTTACACCACACCATGGGCAACCTCTCCAAAACTAAGGAACTCCTCTCCCAGGCAATCACTATAGTACAAGACAAAAAAAACATGTTCGTTCTTTATGACTTGCTAGTTCATCTCCGCTATTGGAACTATGCGCTCCAAGCCATTGACCACTACGAAACCCAAACAGGCGACTTAATCACCTTCGTAAAACACAAAGCCCTTCTGCTTTGGCAAACCCAAGACCGCAAAGCCGCCATCACCCTGCTTTTAGAGCGACTTAAAAAAAGACTAATAGCGGTCAAAACCCTACAAGAATTCATAGACAACCATTTAGATACCACCCAACAAACCATCCTCCCCATAGAAACCGCTTTTGTGCAATATCTACAAAAACACCCTAAAGACATCACCGTGCGTAACTTGCTTTATAACTTCTATTGCCAAACTGCACAATGGGAAAAAGCATGGATGCAAGCCAAAGCTTTAGAACGACACCAAAAAAACCAAAACGGCTATTATATCTTAGACCTCGCACAACAACTCTACCAACACCAACGCTATAAAAAAGCCTTAGAAGTCCTCAACACCTTAGAACGCTATCGCCCAGACGAAACTTATAAACTAAAAAGTATCCTTCTCAAAAGCCGAATCTATTTCGCTCAATTACAGCAACACTATCCCCCCGATTCCCAACAAATTAAACAATTCATCCAGTTTGCTGAAACCCAATTAGACCGCTATGGTAACCACAACCTAATGCTCCCCTTATATAAACTCCTTAGTCAAGTCTATAATCAATACTTGCATCAGCCTCAAAAAGCATTAACATGGTTAGAAAAAGCTATGATGCAGCTGTCGCTAACTCCCTTAGAAGGCGCTAAACTGCTTTTAGCAATTGGCGATTTATATCTTTTATTAGGCGACTATGCCCAAGCCAAAGTGCTTTATAAACGGGTAGAAGAGGACTTTAAACACTCGCCCTTGGGAGCAGAAGCGAAATTGCGCTTTGCCCAATTAGCTTATTACCAAGGTCAGTTTGAATTAGCCAAAGAACGTGCCCGTAGCCTTAAATCCCTCACAGAAGAATACGTTGCTAATGATGCTATGCGACTTTATCTGCTTATCCAAGACCATATCGGCATAGATACCAACCAAACTCCACTAAAACTCTTTGCCAAAGCACAACTTTATGCACGACAACACCTATACGACAGCGCCCTCTATTGGCTGGATTCTCTGTCTCAAACGTTTCCCAATCATCCCATCCAAGATGATGTCCTATGGCAAAAAGGTGTAATATTCCAAGAACTAAAACAACCCCAACAAAGCCTCTACTACTTTAATACCTTATTAGAAAAATACCCCGGCAGTATTTGGGCGGACGAAGCCCTCTACAGAAAAGCCCTCATCATGGAAGAAATGGGCGACTACGAAACCGCACGAAAATGCTATCTGCAATTACTAAAAAACTACCGCGATAGTATCTACTTCCCCTTAGCACAACAACGTATACGGAAACTCCCTAAGAAAGTACAACCATGAAAACCCTCTACCTCATAGATGGCATGGGACTCCTTTACCGAGGCTACTACGTGTTTATTAAAAACCCAAGAGTTACCTCCAACGGATTGAATACCTCAGCCCTCTACGGCTTTACCCTTATCCTTTTAGAAATCTTAGAAAAGTACCAACCGCAATACATTGCAGTGGTGTTAGATAGTCCAGAGCCTACTTTCCGCCATAAACAATACGAGCAATACAAAGCAGAACGCCCCCCACAACCCGAACCCATCACTCAAATGCTACCTTATTTAAAAGAATTCTTAAATGCCTTAGGCATCCCCCTTGTCCAACTTGCTGGTTATGAAGCCGATGACATCATCGGCACCTTAGCAAAAAAAGCCCAACAACAAGGCTTCCAAGTCTATATCGTAAGCAGTGATAAGGACCTGGCTCAACTGCTCCAAGAAAACATTTTCCTTATCCGCCCCGGTAAACAAGGACAAAGCGCAGAAATCATTAACCACCAAAATGCCATAGACCACTTCGGTGTACCACCAGAAGCCATCACAGACCTCTTAGCCCTAAAAGGCGATAAAGTAGACGGCATCCCCGGCATCAAAGGCATCGGTGAAAAAACCGCTATTAAACTCCTCCAGCAATTCAAAACCATTGAAAACCTCTATGAAAACCTCACTTCACTCTCCTCTAAAACCCTAAAAGAAAAACTACAACAAGGAAAAGAACAAGCCTTCCTATCTAAGACCTTAGCCCAAATTGATACCAACGCCCCCCTTGACCTCAATATCGAAGAACTCCAACGAAAAACCCCTGATAAAGAAACCCTTGCCCAACTACTACAAACCCTGGAATTCCACTCTATCGCAAAACGCCTCAATATTCCTCTAAAAGATACTACCCAACTCCAAAAACAATTACCCCAAATCCCCTTTGAAGAAGTCCAAAACTTAGAAGAAGTACTTAAAAAACTCCAAACCCAAGAAAACTTAGCCATCCTTTGCACGCCTCTAAATTCCAATCCTATCCATGATAAACCCCATTATTTGGTGATTGCAACCAAAGAAAAATGTTATGGTTTCCCTCCCCAACTTTGGGACAGCCAACAACAATGGCAATCTTTCTTTAAACAATTCCAAGGATTGTGGATTACTTATAACTGCAAACATCTACTCCACTATCTCAGAAATCTATTTCAAGTCCATATCAAGCGTTACTTTGACATTTTGCTCGCAGACTACCTCCTCCATGCCGAACAAAATCATAAATTAGATAGCATCGTCAAACGTCACTTAAACTACAACCTAAGTTTGGAAGATGAACCATCCAAACAAATGCTACCTTTCTGGTGTGCTATTCTTCTATCGCTCCACGAAACCCTTGAAAAACAACTTCAAAAAGAACAACTAAAAAACGTCTTAGAACAAATAGAACATCCTTTGGTCCCCGTGTTAGCCGCTATGGAACACAAAGGTATCCTGTTAGATGCCGAACAACTACAACAATACGAAATAGAACTGGACAAACAACTCTTTTTAATTCAACAAAAGATTTTTCAGTTAGCAGGTAAACAATTTAACATCAATTCTCCAAAGCAATTAGCTGAAGTACTTTATCAGGATTTAAAACTTCCTGTTTTAAAACGAACGAAAAAAGGTGGAGAACCCTCAACGGATGAGCAAACACTCCATAAATTAGCCGTATATCATGAACTTCCTTTGCATATTTTAGAATATCGTGCCTTAGCGAAATTAAAAAATACCTACGTTAAAGCTTTGCCGCAGTATGTAAATCCTAAAACAGGCAGAATCCACGCTACTTTCAACCAAGCAGGTACTGTAACAGGCAGATTAAGTTCTCAACATCCGAACTTACAAAATATCCCTATACGAAGTCCGTGGGGTAGACAAATCCGTAAAGCGTTTATTGCCCCCGAAGGATTTACTTTATTATCTGCCGACTATTCCCAAATAGAATTACGTATCATGGCACATTTTTCTAAAGACCCTGCTATGTTGCAAGCTTTTCGTGAAGATAAAGACATCCATACCACGACTGCAGCCTTGCTTTTTGATGTTAAGGAGGAGGAAGTAACTGCGGAGATGCGCCGAACAGCAAAGATGGTGAATTTTGGTTTAATGTACGGCATGAGTGCCCATGGCTTAGCCGAACGTCTCCATATCCGCCGAAGAGAAGCAAAAAAGTAAAAAGGATGAACATCAGCGTTATGCTTGTATAAAGCAGAAGTTGAAATAGGGTTAGTAATGGGTTTTGGCTCCATGCATAGGCAACAGCAACAAG
>WFXK01000034.1 GCA_015490695.1 Bacteroidota bacterium
GTTATACTTTTTTGCATTTCGTTGTAGAATATAAAACGCATTTTGAATAAAATCTTGCTTGTTTTTTACAACTTGTCTTCCGAAAGATAACAGTACCACAGGGTAAGTGTCTTGCCAATCCCAATGGTTTTCTAAAAACAAACCTTTGAATAAGTGTTTTTTGCCTTCAAAGGCAGCTTTGATGGTAGAAATAAAAAGACTTTTTCCAAATCTTCTGGGGCGCGAAAGAAAAAAGAATTTTCCTTTTTGGACTAAATCACAGATGAAAGGGGTTTTGTCTACGTAGTAGCAGTTGTTATTGATAAGGGTTTCAAAATCTTGTATACCAATAGGCAGACGTTTCATTGTATAGCGAAGATAAAGAAAAGTTTTGAGATGCCTCGCGTTCGCTCGGCATGACACAGCAGCCACAGCCCTGCAGGGGTTTTGGGGTGTTGTTGGGTTTATGCATGTGGTCTGCAGTCTTTGTGTTGCTTGTAGTTAGGTTATGTGCGCTCATTTTATTAGTACGCGCCATTCCGAACCGAAGACGAGGAATCTCAGTACGATTTTTTTCTAAACACTCTTTTATTGGAAAATCAGGGAACTTTCAAAGTTCCTGAGTTTCCTAAACAACTCCTTTTCATCTTATATTATAATGAGGCTCTAATGCATTTAAGCACTTTGCACAACTTGCAACGTTGCCCCTTCGGCTAAATCTTGGTATCCCCGAATAATCACAGCGTCCTTAGGGGTCAAACCATCTTTGATTTCTACTTTTGTAGGTAATTGTTTTCCAAGAGAAACATAACGTTTTTTAGCCCGCCACTTTCCCCCTTCCTCTACAGCAATAAACACATAAGGTCTGCCTTGGTCATCATATCGAAGCAAATGCCGAGGAAGCACAATAGCACGAGCATTCCTATAAGTCTTTATCCAAACATAAACGCTCATCTTAGAACGTAATGCTTTTAAATTCGGCAGTCGCGCCTCCACCTCAAAAGTCCGAGATAAAGGGTCAATCGTATAATCTATCGCAGTAATGCGAGTATTTAAACGTATATCTAAATCAGGAATAAAGACTTCTATAGTGTCGCCATACTTTACTTCATTCAAATAATTTTCAGGAACCTGCACGCTTACTTTATAATTCCCATGACTTGCTAAGCGAATAATCGGCATCCCAGGAAAGACACTTTCCCCTTGTTTTACAAAGATTTCATCTATAAAACCGCTTATTGGGGCATAAATACGAGTTTTTTGCCATTGACTACGTAGTGCTTTTAGCCGCTGTTGTAGTCGTTCCCATTGATTTTTCGCCTGCAAATACTGGATTTCTGTTCCAATTCGCTGTTCCCACAAACGTTTTTGCTTCTCATAAAGCGTCCTTGCTAAGGCTAAACTGGCTTCTACCTCTTGAATTGTATGACGCAGTTGTGAATCTTCTATCTGTGCCAATAAAGTTCCTTTTTTTACCCATTGTCCTTCTCGGACATAAAGACGTAATAAACTTCCTGGGACTTCTGCACTTAAAAGGAGGGTGTTTTGTGATTGCACTTCTCCTTGAAGCCGAATGGTATAAGTAAAAGGCTGCCATTTAGGATACCATACTTGAACTTTCTGAGCGACTTCGGTTTGTGTGGTATCGCTCTCTACGATGGCTTTTTCCAAGACAGCTGCTTGGGCTTCTAAGCGGGCAATTTTCCTACGTAACGCCCGAAGTTCTGCTTTTTTCTGCTCTAAATCATTACTTTGGCGACAAGCCGCCAAACCTACCAAAATAACCCAAAACCATCCCCTACGCATCGCCTAAATATACCGTTTCTAAAACGCCTAAGGATTGCAAATAATCTACAAAACTTAAATGAAGAGTCAATAAAGCATTAAAATATTGAATCTCGGCTTCCCTTAAATCCTTCTGCGCCTGAACCACTTCTATAAGACTTGCTAAACCCTCTTTATACTTCTTTTGAACCGTTTCCAAAACAGAACGTGCCAATGCCCTATTGCGCTCATACTGCGCTATGTTCTTTAATTGCTGCTCTATTTGCCATAAACTCTGCTCTTGTTGTAACTGCAACCGCTTTTCAAATAGCTGTAATTGTAATTCCGTCTTTTTTAACTCCAGTTTTGCTTGTTGTATCTTCCAAAACCGTTGTGAACCTTGAAAAAGAGGAATATTTAATTGTAAACCCACCACACCAATAGGGAACCAACGTTTTTTTGTATCAAATAAATCAAAAGTAGTTCGTTGTGCCTGTGTAGCAATAGAAGCAAATCCTACTAAAGTAGGAAGAAAAAGACTACGATAACGCCGCACATCTAACTGCCTCAAACGCCTTAATTGAATCAATTTTTGATATTCTGGATGCTCCGTAGGACTCCAAACATGTTTTCTCCATGATAAAAACACCGTATTAAATGCTTCTAAGGATAAAGAAGTATCAGCTAAGGCAATAGGCTCTTTGATAGGAAAGCCCATTTGAAACTTCAATAACATCTTACTCAGCTCTACTAACTGCTTTAAGTTTTCATACTCGCTTTTTAAGTTTTCATAATTGACTTTCAAACGGTCATAATCTAAGGGCTGGACAAATCCTTCTTGAACTAAAGCAGCCGTATGCTGCAAAAGCGTATCTAAGTATTGTAATTGATTTTCTAAAAGTTTTAACTGCTGCTGTTGAATCAAAACCGTGTAATAAGCCTTTGCGATTTTTGCAATGACCTCTTGTCGTGTTTGTTTGATTTCGTAGGTGGTGAGGGTTTGCAAAGCCTTTGCTGCCTTGACCCCAACAAGATACGTAGCGCTAAACAACAATTGGGTTGCTTCTAACTTTAAGGTAACGTTCCAAGGAACACCGAATTGAACAGGAATGTACTCTCCTGGTCTTCCTCCGATGATAACGGCAGGTAACATCGTAGTTGGGATTTCATAAAAGTATTTCAAATCACCCGATGCTTGAATTTGCGGTAACCCTTGTGCAATGGTTTCTAAGACCTTTTGTTTGGCAATACGTTCATCGCTATAAGCGAGTTGGAGTTGTTCATGATAGCGCAATCCGTGCGCAATGCAAGCGCTTAAGGTCCACTTTTGGGGTTGAGCTATGGAAAAAAGACAAGAGAGTAAAAAAACGAAGTAACGCATCTTTCAAGCCACTTTTAAGGCTTCAAAGCGTTTTAGTCCTTTTGCTGTACAAATACCGCGAATAAATAGCACCATATATTGTTCGAAACCAGCATCCAAGGGGATATGCTCTATAGGGAATTGTAATAAAATACCCCGAACACTATAAACATGAATTTTAGCAATGATTTCAGCATCTATTTTTTTTCTAAACACTCCTTTCCGTTTTCCTCTCTCTAATAAATCCGTGAACGCATTACCAATAAATTCTATGGAAAAGGTATGTACCAGTTGCCATGCTTGCGGATAGAAGCGCTGTAGTTCATAGGGCACAGATGGGTGGACGCTGTGAAGAATACGTTTTACCATTTCAAAATATTGATATAGGCTTTCTACAGGGTCTGCGCAATGGAGAATTTTCTCTTCAAATTCTTTTTTGCGTTCATCTATGAAGTCTTTTACAACTTCATAAACTAAGGTTGCTTTATCGGGAAAGTGCTGATAGAAAGTTTTTTTACTGATTCTGACTTCTTGTCCGATGTCATCTATAGTAGTGTTACGTACCCCGTATTGCATAAAGCGCTCTAAGGCAACCGATTTAATCCGCTCCTTCAAAGAAACGACTGTAACCTGCTCCATAGCTTTGGAAACTTAGGAAACTTTAAGCGTATAGTGGAGTTTCCACAGGGGCAAAAGTAGAGAAAAGTTTTAAAATTGCAATAAACCAGCTTTTAACTTCGATGCAAAACTTTTTTTGCAAACCTTGTAATCTCCTTACGCCACAGCATCCAACTACGTTCAGCTTGGGCAACGAGCATTGGCATGCCGTTTAAAACCTTGCAACCGCGCGCTTTACCATAACGCAAAAACAAAGTTTCCTCAGGATAGTAGATTAAATCTAAAAAGTATTGTCCTTTGTGAAGGGCATCATAATCCAAAGCAGGGGCTTGGTCTTCAAAGTTTACGCCTCCTAAGGGAGTTGCGTTTATAATTAATTTAAAGGTATGCAAATGGCGATTTGCCCAAGCATAACTTTGAGCAATACCCTTAGGGGTTCTGGATACCATCCAAACGTTTGTTTTGTAGTAGTGATGAAATAAAAAATAGGCAGTTCGGGCTGCTCCACCTGTGCCTAAAATCAGCACTCGCTCAGGAACCTGATTCCCCAAAAGCAAACGTACACTATACCATAAACCATACAAGTCGGTATTATAAGCAGCAAAAACAGGCTTATACGGATATAACCGCACTAAGGTGTTGGCAGACTGCGTCCTTTGAACAATCCAACTACATCGCTCAACATAAGATAAAATCGCTTTTTTATAAGGCGCCGTTACATTAAACCCAACAAAACGAATATCGTTTTTTAACGCTTCAAAATCGGTAATACGCTCTAAAGGGCACAAAACATAAGAGGCAATTTGATTTAATAAATAAGCTCGTTGCTTAAACAACATTGGAGAACGGCTATGTTGAATAGATTTTCCTATGAGTCCGAAATAGACATGCATGCTTTACGAAGATAGAACAGCAAAATGGCATCATAAGTAGTATGGAAGCTCATGGCGGCATAAATCCCCCAATAATGATAAAGAATTCCCAAAACTATGGATATAAGCAGTAATGAGATAAAGAGCAAACCTCGCCAAGGACGCATTTGCCAATAGTGAACATGAACTAAGACAAACAAAAAAGCTGCTGGAACTAAGCCGATAACCTCTTGTAGAAACGCCCGAAAAAGCAATTCTTCACCAATGCCTGCAGCCAAACTTAATAATAAAGGCATTAAAAAAGGACGTACTATAGGGCAAAGTAATGTTTTTAATTTTTGCCATAAAGGTTGAAAGGTTTTCAAAGAAAAAATTTTTGAATATACAAGAGCGAAGAAAATTCCGAGGCTTATTCCAATAACAAAGGCTTGCCATGTTATTTGGAAAAGGTATTGCCAACTGGGTGAGACAAACCACCATCGTAGTGCCATTCCTAATCCACCTAAAAAAAGGGTTACCACAATAATCAAAACATTTTTGGTACTCCGCATAAAATTCTTTTATCTTGCGCCAAATAAAATGTATTTTTATATGCGTAGCAAACTCTTTCTTTTGCCATTCGCCCTTATCTCCTTAGCAA
>WFXK01000035.1 GCA_015490695.1 Bacteroidota bacterium
AGCGCTATTGACATCTTGCAATCCTTGGAAGAAAGCAGCAGGGTCACTACGAAAATCCTTAATCACTTCTTGTTGAAACCAAGCATAGGATTGTTGTGGAATGGGTTGTCCAATCAAAAACGAAACGAATTCAGCAACCTGATTGACTTGCTGTTGCGTTAATTGATACCCGTTTTGCTGTGCCACAACTTGCGCTTCCGTGAAATACACAACACTCCAAAGTAAAATGAAATGTTTCATAGTATTTACTCATTAAGTTTTAACTCTTCAAAGGTATATCATCTTATATAAAAAAGCAAGATGTATCATCTAATTAGACTAAAGAGCAGCTTTTTGCATCCATAAGAAATGTACCCACCTCCCCTCTATCACATCTTTGCTACTCGGTGCTGCCAAATTCAGCTAAAGGGTATTTACCAATGCAAGACCTAATAGAAACTGCTCCTTAGGGGTTCCAATACAAAGGATAAACAAGGTGCTTTCCAGTAGCAGTGTTAATCTGTAGAAAATATATTCCCTGAGATAAGTCCTCAAGAGAAATGGTTGAAACCCTTTCAAAGATTTTTTTCTGTTGACACTGTTGTCCTAAAAGGTTATTCAATGTCAAAGTAACAGGAAGCATTTCAGGTTGGACTTCCAGATAAAGTGCTTTGTTTCGTTGTTCTATTCTTAAGGGAATTTCTGCTAAATAAATTTTTTGTATTGAAGAATGGATAATTTCCCCATCTTGTGTGAGGGCTTTTATTCTATAATATTGCGTTCCTTGTAAAGGAGAGGAATCTAGAAAGTGGTAAGTTTGTTGTGTGGTTGCTTCAATACTACCAATTGTAGAAAAAGTTGCTTCATCTGTTGAGCGCTCTATAACAAAGGATTTTATTATAGAAGGGTTTTCTACTTGCCATCGTAATAGTACGCTATTAAAATAAGGTTTAGCTTCAAAATATTGAAAAGTTAAAGGTAGAATGACTTCACATTCGGAGTTTGGGGATACAGAAAGCGAATTTGTAGTCAGTACGGTGTTTATTGGGAGGTTGACTGCTGAGACATTGCCCCAGTTTAAAGTAGTAAGATAGGTAGGGGTTTGTGGGCTTGCACCCGTGTAATTATTACAACAGGTTTGCCCACTGCTATTGATTTTCACCAAACAGGGTTGATAGCCTGCATTTGTAGGGTGGCTTAATCCAGCGGCGACGTATCCCCCATCTGAAGCCACTGTAAGCCCCCCAGAAAAAGCATAAAAAACTCCTGGGGTCACAACAATTGCCCACTGCGCTGTACCATTATTGTTTAGTTTCAAGAAACTATAAGCATTCCCACTGGATTGCGTTGTCGTTCCCCCAACCATGTAGCCTCCATCGCTTGTTTCCACAACAGTATGCGCCCCAAAATCAGGAAAAAACTCATGGATAATCCAATCTATTGTGAAAGTGTTATCAAACTTGATTACAAGATAGTGCCAAAACAATTGCTGATCTTGTGACTCTCCCGCAACAACAAATTTCCCATCACTACCTTGAATAATATCAAAAACGTAATCCTGTGCAGAAGTTAAAGAAAAATAGCCTTGTAGTTGAATATCCCATAATAGGGCATTTAACAAAGTCTGCGTATTAGGATCTATCTCTATAATGTAAATGTCATCCGTAAAGCTATTGGAAGTATAAGCATAGCCCGCTATCATATAAGTTCCCGAAGAGGTCTCTGTAATAGCTGTAGCGGTTTCTGTTTCTGAAGTTTCTCCAATAGCAACTTGCCACTGAATTGTTCCTGAATTACTAAACTGAACAACATACACATCTCTATCACCAAGTATGTTTGTATAACCTACAGCTACATAAGCGCCTGTAGAAGTCTCTATCGCTTCTAAAAAACCACTATTATCCGCAGAAGAACCCAGTTCTTTAGACCACAAAACATTTCCATTGCCATCAGTTTTGACTAACAAAGCATTGTAATAGGTGTTGTTAAGGGCGTCTCTGTAACTGATGGTTGCGGCGATTAAGTAGCCGCCGTCTTGAGTTTGAATAACATGTTCAGGAACAATCGTAGGGAGCCAGCCTCCACTTGCGGGAACTTCCATGGTTTTTGTCCAAAGTACTTGCCCAAGCGAATCTATCTTCATTAAAAGCAAAGCCCCTGAACTGGTCGTCCCTACCGCAATATAACCATTATCATCTGTACGAAATACGTCTTCAAACGCTGCATCATTTATCCCATAATGGATACAGCCACTATCCCATACCTGTTGTGCAACAACTACCTGCCATAACAATAAACTAACCCATAACCTTGCCATATTTCTTAGTTTTGTTTCAAAAATAATAAGAAAAATCTCTAAAGTTTTGTTATATTTTTTAACATGCGTTGAATCAAAA
>WFXK01000036.1 GCA_015490695.1 Bacteroidota bacterium
CCTAAAAATACATACATAGACCAACAAGCACAACAATCCAACAACAATACAAAATAATAAAATCACACGACTGCAACAATTTATTTCTCACACCTATTTTAATTTCTTAAGAAAAATCGATTTGTATTTTGAAATCCTTCAAAACGAATTTGAAAAAAACCCAGAGGAAGCGCTATAAAACCTTCTCTTTTTGAGCCAATCTAATTCCACACATAGGAGAAATAGAGTTGTACCATAGTGGAGTCGCCACATAAAATTGTTGTTGTAGATTGTGTACCCTCGCCTGTCAAAGTAGGATAAAAGTTAAAAGATGAACTCACAGCCATTTCATCTGGAGAACTACCTTGGTCTTTATCTAACACCCTAAGGAAAAAGGTTTCCGTAGCGGCTCCTCTACTTATATAAGCGTTAGGAGGCGGAAGTAAGGTTAAAGTGTCTTTATTGCCTTTTGCTGTTAAACTTTCCCAAAGGGTTTCTCCTGTGGTATATTGCACGATGCTTATAAAGACTTCGGGTTCAGGGTCACCATCCCACAAGGGGGGACTATCCCAGGGTTTTCCGTCTCGTTTAGCAATCGGGTAACGCCATAGCCGAACACTATCAATAGAAAGCGCCCTATAAGGGGGTAATTTCGTATCACATTGCCACCCTATCCAACCTTCATCGCATACACAAACCCCATCCACACATTTGCCATGCAGGCAACCGCATTGCGCCTCCTCATCCTTTGTACAACCCAACGCTAAAACCACTAACAGCCATAACCACATGGCTATACCCTTTCCCACCCTTTTAATATGCAAAAATTATGCCAAAATCATTTAAACGGCACATAAGCCGTTGTTAAAGGTTGCCAACCTTGTTGCTGTAGCGTTGCTGCATTGTAGTCGCTGACGCCTCCTATGATAGTTCCGCTTTCAGGATCTCGCAAATAATTGCCGCCGACATCATCCAAGTAAAACACCTCCCCTGTTGAAGGGTCTTGGGCATAAAGTTTTTCCCCTAAGATGTTTGCCCACGCCTCATTCATATCGGCAGTAAACGCTTGATGTGCTTCTATGGCTTCGCTGTACAACTGCTGTGTTTGTTGTTGAGCATTTAAATACTGACGAAACATTGCCCCTTCGGCTTTGATTTGTTGAATACGTTGTTGGGTCCATGCATCCATCCATTGCTGAAATTGCCTGTTTCTTGACCGTACTACCTTTATCCACTGCGGATTAAAATACGAATCCATTAAAGCGCTAAGCAACAGATGTGCCCAAGCTCTGCCTTCTGAAGTATTCGGCACTTGTAAAGTATGGACCGAAATATACAAAGAAGCCGAATAGGTAGTTCCCATAAACCAATCTTGGAAAGCATTCATTAGCGAAACTCCTGTGATATAAACCCACCGCAGTAAATCCCCTTTCCTAAGCTTCGCCTTTATCTCATAACGTTTTTGATTCGTCCCTGAAACGCTGTACCAAGTTTTTTCTATTTTCCAATCAGGTGCAAGAGAAGCCACAACCATTTGTAATAATTGTTTTTCCGTAGTAGGGAATGGGGTTGCTGGAAGCATCTTTCCATTTAGATACAAAGCACCTGCAGAATAGTTAGCCACACCACTTACTCCTCCATGAAAAACATCTCGTCTTAAAAAAACATCAGAGTTATCTTCTTTTTTTAACATCCAACTTACTTCTTGCAAGCTCCCCATGTTAAAGGTATACCCTTTTGCTATAAAGCCTTCTGGAACTACGGCATAGAATGCAGGGAAGTTAGCAGGGATTCCCTTTATAGAAAAAGCGACTTTTTCTTGTGGTGGCAACACATGAAAGCTGCTAAGCATGTCTAACAACTGAGCGCGTAAAGCCCGTTGTGAAGGGGAATATACTGCCATCATTACCTTTGCCCATTGCTTACCTTTAAGCAAAAGCAATTCTATGACACACTGCCTACATAAAGAGGGGGTATTTTGGGGAAACCACTCCTTTGGAAAAGCAGCATCCTCTGTATAAACATGAACGAACATAGCGGTGTCGCGTACCAAAGGCTGCTTCCTACTTACTTGTCTAAGCACATTCGTTAAAGAGCGCCATAGTGTATCAAAGTCTGCTTCTGTTTTTAAGGGAATAAAACTTAATCGTCCAATCGCATTTTGATTAGGATAGACAAAAAACGTTCCTTGTGCCATAGGGATGATTTGCCAATTTTGATAATAAGGTGTCCAATAACCTCTTATGCGGTTTACGAATAAAAAGCGCTTGCCTTCAAAGACGGCATCTAAGGAAGCAGGCTCAGGAACGCCCTTAAAAGTATAAGAAAAGGAATCGGAAGTTTGAGAAGAAGGAGATTGTTGACACCCAAAAAATACCATCCCTACAAGTACCAACCACACCATAGCAATAGCAAAATTCGGTAATTTCATGATAACTCAGCCCAACTAAGCTCTTTTGTCCACTTTTGAAACAATTAAAAATTGTAGAACTTCGCAGGGATGAATGTCTTAACGCTTCTCATCAACTATTTAAAACAATTAGAAGGCGTTGGGGAGCGACAAGCAAAAAAGTGGGCATTGCAGCTGCTTTACCAACCTCCAGAATATTTAGAACAACTGGGAAGCCTATTGCTACAATTGTCTAAAGAAGATTGGCAATGCAAACGCTGTTTCCACATACGTCAGCAAGAGAGTGCTTATTGCGCCATCTGTAATGACCCCTATCGGGGAAAAAGCAAAGAGATTTGTGTCGTTGCAGACATTTTTACCTTGCTTGCCATAGAAGATGCGCAAATCTTTAGAGGCAAATACCATGTTTTGGGGAAATTGATTAGCCCTTTAAAAGGCACTTTACCTGAAGACACTACCATAGAAGCGCTCTTAAAACGGTTAGATGAAGAGGGGATTGAAGAGCTGATTTTTGCTTTACCTGCCAGTAATGAAGCGGAGATGACTATCGCTTACATTCAAAAACGTTTAGAGGGAAAGGCTTTGCGGTTTAGTCAAATTGCTGTTGGGGTCCCTTTTGGACGTTCCTTAGCCTATACAGACGCCTTAACGCTTGCAAAAGCCTTCCAACATAGAATCGTTCTATGAGGCTGCTACTATTGTTTTCTGTTGCTTTAGCCCAACCCGTTGCCGTGCTACAAGGACTTAACTTTGATGAAGGCGATTGGGTAATGGTTGCCGTATCGCTTCATAACTACAACCCCCACCCTCTCCAACAAGAAATCGGCACCTTTAAAATCACCGATAAAACCATATTAAAACAAATGCAACAAGAATGGAAAGGCATGCCCTACTACAACGACTACTGCGAACACCACTACGCCCTGAAATTTTATAAAAACAAAAAACTGATACGAACCATCAAGATTAACCTTTATTGTAATTACATGACTTGGGGTGTCTTTTCCTATCGCTTTGAACCCCAATGGCTATTGAAATTCAAATCCTACTTCAAACGCCTTCCTTGGTCTTTAATCCGCTATAAAAACATTGAAGACCTACGTACGGCACTTAAAATTATTCCTCGCGCCCCCGATGTTTATCTGTACGAAGATTATCGTATTTATCAATATGACGGCTTTTTCATGATTGGCATTAACTATCAACCTTGGTATGTCAATAGAGACTCTTTATTAAGAGCTGTAGAAGAACAAGTTCGTTTTTATAGTGGCAGTAACCGTTTTTTAGTCAAACAA
>WFXK01000037.1 GCA_015490695.1 Bacteroidota bacterium
ATGCTAAAGCTAACGCCTATGATGAAGCCATAGAACAAGCACGAAAAGCCGTAGAAAAAAGCACTGATGCAGAAAAAAGCCTGTCCTATAAATTTTTAGGTATCCTCTACTATAAAAAAGGGCAAGTCCAACAAGCCATTACAAACCTTGCTCAAGCAGCACAATATGAAAAAGACCCTGCAAAAAGAACAAAACTTTATAACATCATGATTAAGTTACAAATGAATAACGGCGATTACAGCGGAGCACTAAAAACAGCAGACCAAATCTTAGCAGCTAATCCCAATAATCATAGCGTTCTGTTCTTAAAAGGGCAGGCAGAATATCAATTAGGCAACTACAGTGCAGCGATTGTTTCCTTAGAGCGGGCTATTGCTTCTGCGCCACAAAACAAAATCATCCAAGCAAAATATAACTTCCTCTTGGGAATGAGTGCTAAAAAAGCTGGAGATTTGAATAAAGCTTTGAAAGCATTCAAAAATGCGATGTTTGGACCTTTCCGTTTAGCAGCAAGAGAGGAGATTGGTAAACTAAGAAAAGGAGCAGGACAATAGCTTTAAGGGGCAACAATAGCAAGTTTTCCATAGATACGCCCACCTTCTGGTGTTGTGACTTCATAGATATAAACACCAGGGGCGACAAAGGAAGCAGCAGCATCTCTTAAATCCCAGAAGACGCCACCATCGGCGTCTTCTTCTTTTAATATACGAATCAAATGATAGTTAGCGGTATAAATCTTTACAGTCGCTTTTGCAGGTAAACGAGCAAAATAGCAGCCTTCATCACTATATTTTACAGGATTAGGATAAACAAAAACTTCTGATAAGCCTTCTGCAGGAAACCAAAAAATAATGGTTTCTCCCTCGGGATTTTCCATAGTTTCACCTTGAACTCCACGAAGATTGCGAACATGCAACACTGCAGGACGCCCTAAAGGAGCTAAGAGCGGCTGAGCAAAACGAATACGCACACAACATCGCCCCTCTGCAAAAGAAATCGCTGCTATGTCCCCAGGAGTCTTTAACTGAAAATTAGCCAATGATAAACTTTGACTATCTAAATCCCGATTAAAATATAACACCACTTCAAAATCATTTAATCTTTCCCATCGTTGTAAATAAATTCCTCGTTGATGGGTCGGTAGCGTAATTACAAAAGATTTGCAGCGTTGATTAGGTTGTATACGTGCCCCCCAAAGGTCTGTAAATAAGGTATCTACGCATAAAACATGCGTGCCCGGAGGTAAAGAATCAAAAGTCAACAATAATTGTTTTTCACCTGTATATACCACTGAAATCGGATACCATAAGGTATCTACCCAAAACCAATACAATGGTACCTCATACGGAATTGGTTGAGAAAACTTCAATAGCAACTGATAAGGTCGTTTTACAATAACACTATCCAAAACTACAGGTATGTGGGTTTTTAACACCAATGCAGGAGCAAAGGCGCTCATAGAAGGCGTGCTATCTGGATGGTATGCCGTTACCGTGTAAAGGTAAGTAGTGTCTAACAGCAGCTGAATATCCACATAGGAGGGATTTAAAGTAGTATCTATAGCATAGATGATAGAATCTTGTAGAAATCCCCGCCAAACGATATAACGTTGGGCATCTGGTACGGCTTGCCAGTAAAGCCGTGCAGTAGTTGCAGCCGAAAGATAACCTTCTAAATAAGCAGGTGCTTGTAGTGCAAACCATGGATGCGTTAACTGAAAGAAATAACAGCTATCCTCCATACAACTAATCCATTGACCATTATAAGTTTGAATGCGTTGGGCAAAGTGTCCATAATCAAAATAGCGTGCACGATAGCGTAAACCATCAAAATCAAAAAGATAAAAACGAGGGAATAAAACAAAAAGTACTTCAGCACGCTGGTCCTTATCTACATCTTCAAGGGCTAAAGCGTTCCATCTTAGACTATTGTAATTATAAAACCACCATTGCTGCGTGATTTGATAATCCCCTTGGAATTCTACAACATGGATTTTAACATAAGGCGGGTAGTAATCAAACCGTTGTTCGTCACGCAATTCGGAGGTGCGCAAAGCAAAAACGATTTCAGGTAAGGGGTCATTATCTATGTTAGCGCTTTGTAAGGTTGTTGCCATGCCAATCAAAGAAGTAGAAAGTACTTTTTCTAAACGATAACGGTCTTTAGCGCTTGCTTCGTAAATATGTAAATCGCCATCGTAGTCTAAGAAAGCGATTTCTGTTTTAGTGTCACCGTCAAAGTCGGCAATGGCTACTGAAGGGGCTGTAGAACCTAAATAATCCGAAGTGGTATCAGCTAAAGTGGCTTCTATCGCAAAGGTCTGAGGATGAATCACATAATAATGACGAAAATCCTTAGCAAAGATTTCTATTGTTCCATCTTGGTCAGCATCGGCAAACGTTGCAGCATAATAACGAAGCGGTAAAAGCACCTTCCACTCCCATTCAAACGGATTCGTAAGCGACTGCGTAAGAATAATAATACTGTCGTTAATTGTACAAAGTAAATCTAAAAGGTTGTCATTATCGTAATCTGCTATTGCCCGAGGGATTAAAGCATAATGTTGCGCAAAACGGGAAACCACCTTCCAAGTATTTCCTTGTTGTTGAAGAACTATCACGGGTCCGTAGTTCCCCTGTTCTGTGTATTCACTGGCAATGAGCTCTGCTATGCCATCTTGGTTTAAATCATAGGCGATAGCATAATAAGCAAAAGGCAGTGAAGTAACTTTTGAAACCCCACTTTTTGGTATAGCATAAGGGACTGCCGCAATGGTATCTAAGAAAATTAAAGTGTCTAAACCAGAAAGGTTTCTTAAATGCAGCTGTGTATAAAGGGTTTCTGGATGGGTAGGATTATAGCGAATAAGATAATAATACCCAATTTTGTCATAAGAAATGCTTTTTCCATTAACGATTAAAGAGGCAAAACTTTTTTGGGAGGAGCTTCCTACAAGGGTGTAGACACGTCTATCTAAGTCCCACATCCAAGTAGTGAAGTAGTTTTCTGGTTGTGGAGGTGTTGTGTAGAAGTCGTAGCTTTGTTGTTTAACAAGTACTTTGCCGTTGGTTAAATGTAATTGTAGTCGTAATAAATAGTTGCCTTCTTTGAGGGTATCAGTGGAGAGCCATAGAAGCGTGTCGTGGTAATGTTGTTGATAGGAGGTAAAGATTAAGTAGTCATTCCAGTACAATTGCAGTTTTTGGAATAGGGGGTGATAGGCGGTAACAATGATAGGTGTTTGTTGTTGTGTTAATTGTATAGGGCTGTGGATGATGAGGGCTGCAGGATAAGGGTATTTTAAGGGCGTTAAGCAGTTTAGTCGTCCGTTGCCTGTATAGGGGTCCCAACCTGGGCTTTCTATATCGTCGGCATAGGTGTTTAGTAGCGTTCTTATATGTTGTGGTGAAAGCTGTGGTTGTAGGCTTTTGATTAAAGCGGCGGCGGCACTCACTTGAGGTGCTGCTACACTAGTGCCACTAACATAACCATAAGAAGTGTTCCCTTGAGAATCTACGGGGAAGGCAGCATAGATGTTACTTCCTGGTGCACAAAGGTCTATGGTTTCACCATAGCTGCTGAGAAACCAAAGGTATTCTTGTTGGGTTTCGGGATTGTAGTCTGAGGCGCTTACAGCAATCACTTCTGGGAAAGCCGCAGGATAATTGATTCGGTTTCCTGTTCCGTTCCCAGCAGAGGCAACTAATACCACACCACGGCTTTGTGCATATTGTACAGCATCCCTCACCATCGCAGATGGATAAATATCACCAAAGCTCATATTCAGCACAGCAACTTGGTTTTCTGCAGCATATACAATAGCACGGGCAATATCATCATCTTCTCCGATACCCATTGCCGCAAAAGCCCGAATCGCTACTATTTGCACCTGTGGTGCAACGCTTGTTAATACCGAGGCAACAATCGTCCCATGGCTATTATCATCATAGGGGTCAGCATCTTCAAAAAGATAATCACCTCCCCCTAAGCGCTCAGGCTGATGAACAAAATCAAAACCAATCACATCATCTACATAGCCATTGCCATCATCATCTTGAAAGTTAAGGTCGCCATACATGCCATTGCGTAGCTCATTGTGGGGCCATGGCTCAAATGTGCCATTTTGATTGAGGTCTTCCGAAGCATTGAACCATAAGCGATTTCGCAATTGCGGATGATTGTAGTCTATACCTGTGTCTATGATGCCCACTTTTACATTGGCACCTTGGGTATAAGTCCACGCTTGTGGTGCTTTGATAAGTTGAAGATAATAATCATTTGGAAGTAAAGAGGTAGTGGCTTGATGGAGTTGCCTTTTATAATTCCATTCCCATTGTAGTACATGAGGATGTTGTTGGATTTGCCGAAGAACGTTAACAGTGTCTTTTGCGTTAAAGGTTATGCAAAACCATTGTGCTATAGGATGGTCTCTCCATTGGGAAGTTATGGGACGAACCGCCTTTAGTTGTTGCCAGTAGCGAACAGCAAAAGCACTATCGTAATAATAAGGAGCAATATTAGGCTGGATTTTTACTATGACGTCTATTTGAGCCCAGAGTTCAAGCCATAGAGCAATAAAAAGCAGGCTTCTCACTTGAGTTCTTCTTCTATAAGACTATCGGCTAATTGGTCTAAGTCTTTATCTACTTCATTGAATTCTATGGTTGTAAGCAGGTCTTCTTCTTCAATAACAGGGATAGGGATGTCGTGGAAAGCGAATACAAAAGCATCTTCCTTGATTTTGAAGTCTTGTTCAAAGGGACCAACGACGTCAATTTCTTCACCGCAGCCAAGAAGCTCCTCAGCATGGCTTTGGATTACTTTTAGGTGTTGAGGTTCAAAATATTGAAATTGCAGCTCTTCTATTTTACTTACGATTTCTTCGGGTAGGGGGATGGCATCGGACACCATATAAGCAGAAGGTTTAAAAGGAGCACAATTAGCAAATTTATAAGCAAGCATAGAGTAGGTGCTAACGACGTAGGTATAGTCTTCAAAAATTAGTACGGCGGTAGGGATGAAGCAAAGAGCGGGTTCTACCACATCGTTATCCCAGTTTTCTGTTAAGTTATCTTCTAATAAATCTAATGTAAGCCAGTCTTCGCTTAGAGCGATAGGGTAGACGTTGCGTTGGTAGTTGGGGTCTGTTAAGCGCACAATAGACACATGGAACTCCTCTTGGAGTTCTACTAAGAAGAAGGCAGCCCCTTCTTGCGCCCACATTAGCCCCCCTATAGCGATGAAAAAGAAAACTCTTAACATCGTCTTTTTTTATTTATAGTCTAAAAAAGCAAAAGGTAACCTATGCACCGTGCTTTTAACCGTTTACCTTGGGTTTTTGACGATTGAACTTCTATTTAGTGGATTTTCGTGTGAGATTTTATACTTTTGCCTTAGCTATGGAGCGCATTGGGCGTTTTGCAGGTGTGGTGCTTTGCGTACTTTTCACAGCCCAAGCACAAATCTTATGGCAAGAGGATTTTGATGGCAATGTTTCAAACTGGGTATTCGGTCCTACCCCTTCGGGCATTTCGGGCTTAAATTACGGTACAAACGGCAGTTGCAATAATTACTGGGTGATTAATGCAGCCCATACGCCTGACCCCAACAATAACTTCTTAGGGCACCGTGGTATTTGCAACAATGTACCAAACCCTACTGGTGGGTTCAATAATAGAAGTCTACATATCACTTATCAAAGTTGTGCGGGGGTTGTAGGCACTGAGCCTGCTCCTCCCGATAGCGGCGATGCCTACTCTTGGAACGGCATTTCCAGCAATAGCGAACAATTCGCTTATTACAATGCTGACATCAGCACCATAGGCGCCTGCGGACTTTATTTAGAGTTCTGGACCTACTTAGGGGGCGATGATGCAATTCCGGGGAATACAGACCGGTCTGTTCTCTATAGCACCGATGGCGGCGCTACATGGAAAGTGCTTGTGAACGACATCGCCACAGACCTCACCCCCCCTATTTACGACCCCTCAACCGCAGGACAATGCAAGAATTGGACCAAAGTCAGCATCCCCTTACCGCCCGATGCAGAAAACATCCCTAATCTGCGTATAGGCTTCCGATGGCGTAATGACAATAGCGTAGGCGGCATCCATACCCTCTCTTCAGGGTTTAACATTGATAACATCCGCCTTGTAAGCCGTGCCTTTGACGCCGACTTCACTGCAGATAGAACAACCATCTGCCACGATGAAGTCGTATACCTTAGTAGTTACTTCGTCACTCAACCCCCTATAGACCTCAATAACCCCCCTTCTTATACTTATACTTGGACAATCACCCCAGCAACGGGTTGGACCGTTGTTGGTGGTAGCTTAAACAGCGATAACGTGCAAATTCAGTTTACTGCAGCAGGTACTTATACCGTAGCGTTGGTAGTAACCCAAAATGGCGGGGCTTGTTCTGGACAATCCGAAACCATTACGAAAACAAACTACATTACTGTATTGCCTTCGTGTCCGCCCACTGCTGCCTTTACAGCCAACTACACCACCGTTTGTGCAACAAACCCTACACCTCCAACAGGAAGTATCATAGAAGTTGCCTTCACAGATTTAAGTCAATCGCCTTACCCTATTACCAATTGGCAATGGAATATCACAGGACCTGGCACAGTAAACTTTGTCAGTGGTACTAATGCAAATAGTCAAAACCCTGTTGTAACTTTTAGTGCTCCAGGGACTTATACAGTGCAACTTACCGTCACCAATAGCGATGGCAGCGATGATACCGTAATCACAAACTACATCAATGTTATAGATTGCCAATGTAATACTGTAGGTGGCGGGGGAAATGTACAGGTTACCACCTTAGACAGCGTTACGTTCAATAGTGGTTCTTGGCCCGCTTCATGGGGAACCGCAGGAGGAAACAGCGATGCCTATTGGATTGTCAATAATAATTATAACACATCTACAGGAGGAACCGTTGCTGCTCAACCGCCACAAATTGCAGGAGCCCCCAACTCTAATTATGCTCATATCACTTGTAATAATGTCTTTTGTAGTTTGCTGGGATACACAGGTACAGCGGTTTATTTCGATAATGGCTCTTTTACAACGCAAACAGTGTATCTATTAAGCAATGTTTACAATGTTAGTACCTACGACAGTATTCGTATCCAGTATTGGTATTTAGTAGCAGGGGACCCAGGAAACGATTATGGCTTCTTAGAATATAGCATTAATGGTGGTGCTACATGGACCCCCTTAGGTGCCCCCTTAGTAAACCAACTTACATGGACACAACGTAGCCACACTTTGGATTTAGCTGCCTTAGGGAATCCTACCACAATACAATTCCGATGGGGCTTTCAAATCTCCCATGATGGTGGTGGGGGTGACCCCCCCTTATGCTTGGATGATATTCTTATCCATGCCTTTAGTCCTGGCAGTGGAGGAGGAACAAACGGCGTATTTACCTGTCCTGTGAATACAGAACTGTGCGCAGGAGATACCATCACCATCACCTTCAACGGCAGCGGTACTTTTAACCCAGGAAACCTCTTCATTGCTCAACTTTCTGATGCTACAGGGAACTTCGCTTCTGCCATCAACTTAGACACCCTAGCATGGTCAGGTACGGACCCTAATAATTTAACAATGGACATAGTGATTCCAAGAAATATTATTTGTGGCGGTAATGGTTATCGTATAAGGGTAATTAGTACAGACCCCGCTTACAATGCACCTCCGAATGTGACCAATAACGGCAGTGACATTACTATCCGCTGCCAACCTACAAACTTAGTCCTTGATGGCGATACCTTAGTATGTGCAAGCAATATTGCAACCCTTTACCAAGCCTCTGCAAACAACGCTGTAAACTTCCAATGGAACTTATCGGGAAGTAGCGGCACTATCACAGCTAACTACGGCGATAGCGTAAAAATCGTATGGAGTCAAGCAGGAACAGCAATGCTTACAGTAACAGCACAAAACCAATGCGGCAGTGTCAGCGATTCATTAATCATTCTAGTACAAGATTCTCTTTACTTACAAGACCTTACAGGACCTTCACCAGTCTGTCAAAGCACTTCTGTAACCTATACCGCCATAGGCGACAATGGAATTAACTACATCTGGAATATTATCGGAAATGGCACATTTTTAAGTGATTCAACTTTGAATAGCGTTCAAGTCCAATGGAATACGCCTGGGGTGTATATAATAAAGGTAAAAGGACTTAGCGGCTGTAATGAAGATTCCTTAGAAAAAACCATTGTTGTCCAAGCACCACCTGTAAGTCCACCTGTTCAAGGACCTAATTCCACTTGTACGGGAGATACTGTGGCTTTAGCGATTAATCTCCCAGGTGTCCAAACTACTTGGAGTAGCCAAATCGGTACTTTTATTGGAGATAGCACATTGAACGCTGTTACGATTTATTACCCTAATCGTGGACAAGACACTATTACGGTGGTAGTACAAAATAACTGCGGTAGCGATACCGTACAACACGTTATTGACATAGTAGACCAATTAGTATTTGTTGAAATTACTCCTGATACGTTCTGTTTAGAGGGTATAGACAGCGCCGATGTGATCCATAGTGCACAAATTATCGGAAGTGGAACTTATCAATGGAATGTTGTAAGTGGAGGACGCATTATTGGTGCTAATAATCAAAATAGTGTACGTGTACGTTGGGCTATTAATGCAACTTCCTATCAACTTCGGCTTGTTGTCAATAGCAAGTGCGGAACCATAGACACTACAGTAACTTTAGAAGTTTATCCTCAACCCAGAGCGATTATTGCGGTCCAGCCTGATACCATTTGCCAATACGACTCTTTACAATTTTTGGATTTAAGCACACCAGCAGGAACGCGATGGACATGGTATTTTGGTAACGGCGATTCTTCTACTTTGCAAAATCCTACCTATGCTTATGGCGATAGTGGCACTTATACGGTAACGTTTATCACCTCCGTTGAAGGTACTTGTCCTGATACAGCGCAGACCACGGTAGTGATTTTACCCGCACCTCAGATTCAATTAGTAGCACAACCTAACCCGTCTTATTTACCAGAAACACCTCAATTAGATGCTAATCCGCAATTTACTGATATACTAATATGGTATTTCTCTGCTACGGATTCCTTAGTGCAAGTACCGCCGTTTTCTCCTGTTAATGCGCCTTATGACCAACCGGGAATTTATACTATTAGAGTGATTGCTCGTAATCAATCGGGTTGTGAAGCAGAAGATAGCATTCAAATTGAGATTAAAGACCTTACGAAGGTGATTTTACCGAATGTGTTTACTCCCAATGGGGATGGTACGAACGATTTTTATGCTCCTACGGTTTCAGGAGTGTCTGAATACACCCTTACGATTTATGACCGATGGGGGCAAGCAATAGCGGTGTTAAAAGAAAATCAGCGATGGGATGGCACTGTGAATGGTAGACCCGCACCAGCAG
Source organism: Bacteroidota bacterium (assembly GCA_015490695.1). Taxonomy (GTDB): domain Bacteria; phylum Bacteroidota; class Bacteroidia; order SpSt-205; family S141-50; genus S141-50. Next base: position 9,442 of record WFXK01000037.1, read on the forward strand.
GCGTCTATGTAGCCCACTTCAAAGGAAAAACCATCACAGGTGAAACCATAGAACGGGTCATTTACTTCACCTTAATCCGATAAGTGTTTTGGAAACTCTGCATTAAACCTCTACAATTTTATTGGTTTCGCTTTTTACTCATAGAAATCGCTTTAACGATTTCTACTGCTTATTTTCTTTTTTTAATGAGTTTCGGAGAAGGGGTGCGCCATTTTTTGAAGACAACCTTAGAAGCTTTTGACTTCCATATCCTTATTACACCACCATTACAACAGTTTTCTTTTGAACCTACTATTCCCTTGGAAGTTGCTGATACGCTTCGTAAAATGCAAATAGGCGCAGTTTATGCATTGTTTCGTATGCCTTACTTTGGTGGTTTCCCCCCTAAAGCATTAGGCTTTGTTATTGGAAAAGATTTCCGCTCAAAAGTTCCTTTTATCGCAAAATACCGCCTGATAAAGGGAAAAGAATTAACCGACAGCACCCAGAGAGAAGCCTTAATAGGAGAAGCTTTAGCAAAAGTTTTAAAAAAATCAGTTGGCGATACTATCTCCATAGGTACAGGATTTTATAAAATTGTCGGAATGATTGCTTCGGGAGTTTCTTTGACCGACAATGCTATTATAGCGCCACTGCGTTTAGTTATGAAAGACATGGGAGTTTTTCGCTTGTATGCTGTGGCAGTAATGCCTAAGAACCCTAAGAGGACAGCAGCGATCATTCAACGATTGAAAAAGATTTTTCCGCATTACGCTGTTCAAACGCCGCGTCATTTAGTTGAGGCGTTGCAATCCTTTGTGGCGCTACAAGATTTAATTCGTTTGCTTTTAGCTTCGGTGGCATGGATTGTAGCAACACTTTTTGTCTTTGCTGTTATGGCTTTAACGGCACAGCAGCGCTACTGGGAATTTGCACTTTTACGTGCCTTGGGCGCTTCGCAATCGCTGTTGTGGAACAACCTTCTGGTTCAATTATTGCTATTAGCGGCAATAGCATGGATAATGGGAAATTGCTTAGGCATTGCTGCTATACAAGGAGTAAATCACTGGCTTCAAAACCATTATGGTATGCAACTATTAGCATTTCATTGGCGATTAAGTCTATGGGCTGCGCTGTTAACTTTATTGATGGCATGCCTTGGAGGAATGCTCCCCTTCTTACTATGGCTTAAAAAAACTATAAAAGCCGTATTAGAACAATGAACCTCAAAGCAGAAAACTTAATTAAACATTACCCCCCCTACGTTACAGCCGTTGACAACTTTACCTATTTATTTAAAAAAGGTAAAAGCTACGCTATTTTGGGTCCCTCAGGAAGCGGTAAAAGCACTTTACTTTATTTATTAAGCGGTATAGAGAAGCCCAACAGTGGTATTGTATGGTTAGACCAAATCCCTTTTTCCCAGTACAAAGAACGACAACGAACTCAGTTAAGGGCGCAGTATTTCGGTTTTGTCTTTCAACGATTTTATTTAATCCCTTATTTAAGTGCTTTAGAAAA
>WFXK01000038.1 GCA_015490695.1 Bacteroidota bacterium
CAATTATACACCCGCGTTTCTAAAATCATAGGCAGCGCCACATCCGTAAAAAAAACCTGAGACTGCCATAAATAAAGCTGATTTAAAAAACCCTCCACACGTTTATGATCTAAGGTTGCAGAACAATCATCTACTAAAAACATAGGATAAATACCTTTTTGTTGTTTAAGCCATTGCAACTCTGCCATCTTTAATGCAAGCAATATGCTTTTTCCTTGTCCCTGCGAAGCATGTAGTTTGGCTAATTGTCCTTTGAATAACACTAAAACATCGTTACGGTGCGGTCCTAAAGTAGTGTAGCCGTATTGAAAACCCTTTTTACGCTCCTGTTTATAAGCTTTTAACGCTTCATCTAAGAGAGTAAACACGGGGTCATAGCGCAGTTGTAGGCGTTCATCCCAGCCCAATGCCTCAAAATAGTGCTGAAGAATAGGATTTAAATGGTGGATTAACTGCATTCGTGCTTTTTCTATAATGAGCGCTTGCTTAGCCATCTGCTCTTCATAAAGCGAGAACAAAGCTTCATCGTCTCTTTGTAACTTTAATAAAGCATTCCTTTGTTTTAGCGCTCTATGATAATTACGGAGAGCAGTTAAATAAGCACCATCACTTTGTACTAAAAGCCTATTAAGCCACTGCCTTCTTAGTTGGGCACTACCCCAAATCCATTGTAAATCTTCTGTAAAAAGCGTTACGATAGGAATACGACCAATATGCTCACGTAAAGGCTGTATAGGAACTTTATTCCATAAAAATCTTTTTTTTCCTTTTTCATAAAATACTTCCAAAGTATTTACTTGTTCATTAGCTACAAAAGTTGCTTGAATTGCAAGATAATCTTTTTCAAATTGCACTATAGGTTCTCTACGGGGTTTTGTTAAGGCTAAAAAGTAAATACTTTCTAAAAGGTTTGTTTTACCACTGCCATTGGGACCAAGGATAAAGTTCCAATGGGGATGAAAAGAAATAGATAGGTTGGTATGGTTTTTAAAGTGTTGTAGTTGGAGCGTTTGGAGATACAACTTTTTTTTGCAATTTTGAGGGCAATTATACGAAAAGCGATGGCAATGGCACAGGTAGATATTTCGCAGTATACGAAGGAGCAATTATTAAAGTGGATGGAGCAAATGCTTTTATTAAGGCGCTTTGAGGAGCGTGCTGCCCAATATTATGGAATGCAAAAAATCAAAGGGTTTCTTCATCTTTACATTGGTCAAGAAGCGGTAGCGGTAGGGGTAGAAGCCGCCATTCGCCCCACAGACCCTGTAATTTCCGCCTATAGAGAACATGGCCATATTTTAGTGCGCCCAGGCGTTGAACCAGGACCTATTATGGCAGAGCTCTTTGGTAAGCGAGACGGCTGCAGTAAAGGGAAAGGAGGGTCCATGCACATGTTTTCTGCAGAACATCACTTCTATGGTGGACACGCCATCGTAGGAGGACAAATCCCTATAGGAACAGGAATCGCCTTCGCTATCAAATATCGCAATGAAGTCTTAGGCGTCAAAGATGAAAGTATTTGCATTACTTACTTAGGAGATGGTGCTGTCCGTCAAGGAGCCTTCCATGAAGCACTGAACATGGCAATGACATGGAAACTACCTGTTTTATATGTCATAGAAAACAACCGCTATGCTATGGGAACTGCTGTAGAACGGGTCTCTAACGTCACAGAACTTTATAAATTAGCCTGTGCTTATGAAATGCCCTCTGAACCTGTAGACGGCATGGACGTGATTAAAGTCTATGAAGCCACGAAAAAAGCTGCAGAACACGTTCGCAGCGGAAAAGGTCCTTATCTATTAGAAATGCTCACTTATCGCTACAGAGGACACTCTATGGCAGACCCTGCTAAATACCGAACCAAAGAAGAAGTAGAAAAATATAAAGCCAAAGACCCTATCCTCATCCTTAAATCCTACTTAATGCAAAACAATATCGCATCTGTAGAAGAAATAGACGAAATAGATAAAAAAGTTAAAGAAAAAGTAAAAGAAGCTATAGAATTCGCAGAGAAAAGTCCTTTCCCAGAACCGCATGAACTATGGGAAGACGTCTACGTGGGTCCTTATCCATTCATTAAAGAAGATTAAATGGAACTTTTTACTCAGTGGCATAC
>WFXK01000039.1 GCA_015490695.1 Bacteroidota bacterium
CTATAGCGATGAAGAATACTCTTGGGGCGGCACTTATAATACAACTTCTAAAGAAAAAACCGCTTCTATCACCGTGCGCCTAACTTACATTTTAGAATAACACAAAAAACACTTCCCTTTCCTACTTCGCTCCATTTCAAAAAAATCTTCCCTTTGTGTATTTGTTCTATGACTCGTTTTGCTAAACTCAAACCAATACCCCAACCATGTGCTTTAGTAGAAAATCCTGGTGTAAATAAACGATTACGATGCTGTGGTAAAATCCCCGTGCCATTGTCAATAACTTCTATGATCAAGTGGTTATCTTTCAAATACGCTTTTAATTCAATCTGTGGATTAGGAACCTCTTTACAGGCGTCTAAGGCATTTTTTAGAAGGTTTTCTATCACCCATTGAAATAATGTAGGTTCTAAAGGGAGAGAGAAGTCTTCAGGGATTGCTATTGTTGCTTTGAGGGTTACTTCCTTAGCAGCGCGCTCCTTTATATAAAATAAAGTTTGTTTTAATAGAGGGACAACAGCATGAGGTTTTAAAACAGGAGAAGAACCGATTTTAGAAAACCGTTCAGTTACTTTCTGTAATTGTTTTAAGTCTTTTTCCATGCGTTCCCAATAAGTAGTATAAGGCGGATGGGGTAATTCCTCTTTTAATACTTCCATCCATGCTAATAACCCCGATATAGGAGTGCCTAATTGATGCGCTGTCTCTTTCGCTAAAGCAACCCACAACCGATCTTGCTCATTGCGACGAGTAATATAAAAGTTTACTAACAGGATGACTACAAACAAAACGAAGATAGCAATGGCTACATAAGGATAAAAGTACAATTTCCGCAGGGTATCCGACTCCATGTAGTAAACGTAGTTGTATTTACCAGGAGCATAAGTGATTTTCAAAGGAGGTAAGCCACGACGCTTCATTTGTTTTAATTTTTTTTGTAAAAAGGCTTGTTTTTCCTTTTCACTCAAATGGGAAGGAATTTCTAAGTTGTGTCCTATAGGATTTCCTTTTTCATCGGTGATAATAGCAGGTACAGCAATTAAAGGTGGATGACTGCTATCTCTACGAATCACATTTTGAAATAAAAAGGCAACCTCACATCCAGGCTCTGCTGTAGCAATAAATTCTATAACTTTTACATAAAAACGAATACGATTTTGCTCTTCTTTAGCTAATTGTGCTGCAAGCTGATTAGAATACCATAGTGCTACAACAATAGCAACAAATCCCAGTAAAAAAATAAGATGTATCCAGCGGAACCGGTAAAGCCATTGCATTTATTTCAGTGGGTCAAACTCGTTTTCAAAGACTTCAAGAGCTGCCGTTATATCCATAACCCCTAAGTTCCCTTTACCGTGTTTTCGTAACGAAACTTGATTATTTTCTTCTTCTTTCTTACCGACAATGACCATGTATGGGATTTTTTGGGTTTCTGCATTACGGATTTTTTTATTGAGTGTTTCACTACTTCGGTCTACAATAACTCGGAATTTTTGTAGTTGTTGTGCTACTTTTTCTGCATAGGGGATGAGCGCATCGCTAATAGGTAAAACAGCAACTTGAATAGGGGCTAACCAAAAAGGTAAATTTCCCGCTGTGTGCTCTATAAGGATACCGATAAAACGTTCAAAAGAACCTAAAATAGCGCGGTGAATCATCACTGGACGATGTTTTTGCCCATCTGCCCCAATGTAGTTCAAATCAAAACGTTCGGGCATGGAGAAATCTAATTGAATCGTTCCTAACTGCCATGCTCTATCTAAGGAATCGTGAACAACGAAATCTATTTTGGGTCCGTAGAACGCTCCTTCCCCTTCTTGAATAGTGTAGTTGACTTCTGCTTTTTCTAATGCCTGTTTTAGTGCGTTTTCTGCTTTTTCCCAGATAGCAAGGTCCCCAATGTATTTTTCAGGACGCGTAGAAAGAAAAACATTTACTTTTTCAAAACCGAAAATCTTATAAATATCAAATACCAGGTGGATGAGTTGAATGACTTCTTGTTCTATTTGGTCGGGAGTGCAGTAGATGTGGGCATCGTCTTGGGTAAAGGCGCGAACTCTAAAAAGTCCATGTAAAGCCCCTGAGGGTTCATGCCGATGAACTAAACCGAACTCAAACAAACGCAGAGGTAAGTCCTGATAAGAACGCTGTTGACTACGATAAACAAAAGTAGAACCAGGACAATTCATCGGTTTAATAGCAAAGTCTCTGTCATCTATGGAAGTAAAATACATGTTTTCTTTGTAGTTATCGTAATGGCCCGAACGTTTCCATAGAACATCACTTAAGATGATGGGTGTTTGGATTTCTTCGTAATCTAATTGCAATAAACGTTTTCGCATGAAGGTTTTAAGTTGATTGAGGATAATCATTCCTTTGGGGTGCCAGAAGGGAAAGCCTGGTCCTTCTTCGTGGAAAGAAAACAATTGAAGTTGTTTTCCGATTTTACGATGGTCTCGTTTTTTTGCTTCTTCTAATTTATGTAGATATTCTTTAAGTTCTTTTTGAGAAGGGAAGCTAATAGCATACACCCGTGTTAGTTGAGGATTGTTTGCATCTCCGCGCCAATAAGCACCAGCTACATTTAAAATCTTCATCGCTTTAATAACCTTAGAATTCGGGATGTGAGGACCACGACATAAATCTACAAAGTTACCTGAATAATAGAAAGTTACTGTATCGTCTGGGATTTGTTCTAAGATTTCCAGTTTGTAAGGGTTATTTCTTTTTTTATAAAAGGCGATTGCTTCTTCTTTTGGAATATATTTTCTTACGAAGGTTTCCCCTGAACGGGCTAATTCTAAAAACTTTTTTTCTATTTTTTCAAAGTCTTCAGGCGTGAATTTATGTTCACCAAAGTCAATATCGTAATAAAATCCTTGTTCTATAGGTGGACCAATAGCCAGTTTGACATCAGGATAGTAGTATTCTATAGCTTCTGCCATGATGTGGGCAGAGGAGTGCCAAAAAGCCATTTTTCCTTCAGGGTCTTCCCAAGTTAAAATTTTAATTTTAGCATCTCTTTCAATGGGACGTGTTAAATCCCATACTTCATCGTTGACTTTAATAGCTAGGGCTTTTTTTGCTAAGGAAGTGCTAATATCCTTAGCAATTTCCATTCCTGTGATACCGGATGGGTAGGTGCGCACGCTCCCGTCAGGAAACGTAATTTGAATTTCTGCCATAGAAAGGCAAAATTAGAAGGGATTATTTAGTTGTGCAATGGCATGGAAACTTGCTATCTTTGCCTTGATGAAAGTCTTCATTAACGGCGAAGAACGACAGCTCACTACTAACTCTATTACGTTAAAAACATTATTAAAAACCTACTATCCCCATCTTTTGGAAGCCAAAGGAATTGCTATTGCAGTTAATCAAGAAGTCGTTCCTAAGAGTCGGTGGGAGAACTATCGTCTTAAAGAAAAAGATAAAATAGAAATTGTTAGTGCGTTTCAAGGAGGATGAAGTGGCAGTGGTTGTTTGTGTTTTCTTTGTTTTTATGCGTAACAGCATGGTTTAGTGCCAGTCGTATCTCAACAATGCCCGAAAACGCTTGTTTGCGATGCCATAAAGGCATAGAGCCTATTCGGGACCCGCATTCTAAGATGATGCAAGCAATCTATGAAGTAGCAGAAAAAGCAGGTTTTCCCGGTAACGATTGTATTGTTTGCCATGGCGGCAACCCTAAAGGAAAAGATTTTAAAACTATCCATCAGGGTACTGTAGCCTATTTTAAGACGCATCCTGGTCCAAAGGCGTTTTATCCTGACCCAGGTAGTCCTTGGATTAATCAACATACTTGTGGGCAATGCCATGAAGAATTAGTTAAAACCCAATGGACTTCTTTAATGATGACCGAAGCGGGGAAGATTCAGGGAGTACTTTGGGGATTTGGTTTAGATAGCGCTTATGACCATCGTTATGCGAATTATAAAGTTTATGCTTTAGCGCTTCATCAACGTTTAGGCACAGCGGTGTTTAAGCGCTATATGGAGCAATTAGCGCGTTTAGAGCCACAGGTGTTTAAGGACAGCATGGAAGTTGTTCCTTCAGCACCTGATGCAGAAGAGGTTGAAAAAGACCCTCGTTTAGCAGCGTTCACCTATATTCGTGGGGAGTGTCAGCGCTGCCATTTGGGTAATCAAGGTAGAAGAGTGCGAGGTGATTTCCGCGGTATGGGATGCAGCGCCTGCCATATCCCCTATAGCAACGAAGGCTACTACGAAGGCAATGATCCTACTATCCCAAAAGATGAACAAGGACATCCCTTGGTACACCGTATCCAAGCTACACGAGAAGCAAAAGTCATCGTTCATGGAAAAACCTATTCAGGAATCCCTATAGAAACTTGTACTACTTGTCATAACCGGGGTAGACGCATCGGAGTTTCTTTTCAAGGGCTTATGGAAACGGCTTATCAATCGCCCTTTATGGGGCTTCCTGAAGCACCACCCCCTCCGAAATTACATACAAAAAACTATCTGCACCTACAACCTGACGTGCATTTGTTAAAAGGTATGCTTTGTCAAGACTGCCATACTTCCTTAGATGTCCATAGCGATGGTACGCTGGTAGGTACTACGCAGGCTGCTGTAGAAATAGAATGTAGTGATTGTCATGGTACCCCTTCGCACTATCCTTGGGAATTGCCTTTGGGATACGGAGATGAGATTGGCAGAGAAGCGCCTGCTAAAGGACAACCAAGAGGAGTGGTAAAAGAACTACCACAATGGATGAAAAAGGGAACAGTGTATCCTCCTGAAGATGGCTATTTACTGAGTGCCCGAGGAAATCCCATAGGCAATGTCGTTAAAAGAGGGAACAAGGTTGTTGTGCATACGGCAGCAGGACGCTCTATCATCCTTACTCCTTTAAAAGATTTAGTAAAGAAAGGAAAACTTTCTGAGGAGGGGTATGTTGCTATGGTACAGGTGGCACGTCACATAGATAAAATGGAATGTTATGCTTGTCATGATACATGGGCGCCGCAATGTTATGGTTGCCATATCCGAATAGATTACAGCAGAGGCAAGCAATTAGTAGATTGGGTTGCTATAGGGCATGCGCATGATGAACAAGGGTTAAGTGCAGACGCCCGAGGAGAAAAGGAACGTTTCCGCATAGCAGGTAAAGTCCATGAAGAGCGTAGTTATCTACGCTGGGAAAATCCTCCCTTGGCTTGGAACGGAGAAAACAGAGTCTCCCCCGTAACAACAGGATGCCAAACTACTATCACTGTTGTTGATAAACAAGGTAAACCATTATTACTTAATCATATTTTTTTGATTACAGGTAAGGAGACCAACGATACGGTCTTAGCTTTAGATATGGTGCCTCTACATTCACATACTGTACAAAAAAAGGCACGCAGTTGTGAAAGTTGTCATAATGACCCTAAGGCGGTGGGGTTAGGGATAGAGGAGGGAAGACTTTACTATCGTCCTGACACTCCTTACGTGGTGGATTTGCTTACTGCAGAAGGTAAAATCATTCCTAAGCGTTATCAAGTTCAGTTTCCTGCGATTTCCCATTTGCGATGGGATTGGTCTCGCTTCTTAGATGAACAATGGCGGCAATATCATACTGTAGGACATCACTTAAAAGGCTCAAGACCTTTTACAAAAGAAGAAATATTGCGTATTTATCGCAAAGGGGTTTGTCTCTCCTGTCATAAAACTATTCCTAAAGGCGATTTAGCAGTAAACTTAATGCATCATATCCGAAAAACTGCAGGAATAACGATAGACCAAGAAAACCATGACGCTTTATTGTATAAACTACTTCTTTTCAATGCCTGGGTTCAAGTCTTTGGAGGTGTGGGAATTGTTTTAATTGGAGGGTGGGTGTACTATCGTTATAGGAAACGCCGTAGAGGTAAGTGATAAAAGGGGACTATGAGGGGATAAAAAGATTTTATTTTCATGAGGAATTTTGGTAGATACATTATAGCTTTGAGGCAAAATTCTATACGGCTATGAGGCGATATACGTTTATTTTGTTAGCGGTACTACTTGGC
>WFXK01000040.1 GCA_015490695.1 Bacteroidota bacterium
GTCTTCGTCCTGTGCCTTTAAGTCAAGCAGAATTATTAGGTTTTGCACTCGCTGATAGTCTCCGTGCCCAACCTCTGTGGGACCTGTATATTACTATCGCAGAATTTTTAACCACAGGAAAAGTCCAAACCCCCTTAGTAGATTTCGGACCTTATTCAAAAGTGGTTTCTTTTAATGCTGTGGAAGGGTTCCGTTTTAGTATTGGGGCTTATTCTACTTATCAATTTAGTAAGCGTTTTTATTTGTGGGGACGACTTTCCTATGGATTAAGAGACCAACGATGGAAATATCAGTTTTCTATTCAATATCGTGGTTTGCGCAAACCTTACTTTAAACTTCGTTATGCTTATTACGACGAGATAGAGCAAATTGGTATTCAGGATTATTTAGAAGTAGGTACGGGGGCGCTTGCCAGTGCTTTCCGCTATCGCCCCTTAGCAGAAATGAACTATTTCAAAGAACACCGATTAGAAACCAGCGCAGAAATCTTTAAAGGACTTATGCACTTTTCTTACCTTCAGTGGAAACGCTATGAACCTGTCTTTCCTTATTTCTTCATAGAAACAACCGACACCACTAGTGCTTATGCAACTTTTGAAATCGGTACGCGCCTTAGAATTGCTTTTAGAGAGAAATACTACGTACGAGAAGGAGAAAAAATTTCACTTGGAGGAAAATTTCCTGTATTCCACGTAGAATTAGCAAGAGGGTTTGCCAATTCTTTAGGAGATTACGACTATTGGAAGGCTTCTGTTACTATGACCGATGTTACCACTGCAGGACAATTAGGAGTTATCAGCTACACGCTTACTGTTGGGCGCATCTGGGGAACTTTGCCGCTACCAAGCCTTTATGTCTTTAAGGGAAGTCAATCCTATGGTTTCTATTCTATGGAATTAGGTGGAAGTATCATCTCCAGCGTGATTACACAAAAAAATGTTTCATTACGTTATATTCAAGTGCCTTTTAACCTTTTGCATTTTTATGAATTTGTTGCCGATGCTTATGTTGTTGGAGGCATTGACCATCACTTAGAAGGCTTTTTCTTTAATCGTATTCCTTTACTAAGGAAACTCAAATGGAAAGAGTTAGTCGCTTTGCGTGTTGCATGGGGGACTTTAACAAAAGCGAATCAAGAGCAGAACTTTTCTCCACAGTTAAATTATCGTTCACCTTTTCCATTACCTTATGTAGAGTTAGGATTGGGCATTGAAAACATTTTAAAGGTGCTTCAGGTGGTTTATGTTCGTCGGGTAACGTATATAAAGAGCGAGCGTTATCCTCAAGCATGGAATCATAGCCATGGAATTCGTGTAGGACTGCGGTTGTCATTCTAAAGTGTCATTGCCATTTAAGACTTTCGTATTCGGCAAAAAATTAAAGCAATTTATGAGGTTTTAAGGCGCAAAGCAGCTTGTTTAGGAAAATTGTTTCCATGCAATCAATGCAGCGAGCACTGCCCAACCAATTCCTATTGTCCACTGTAAAATGCTAAAACGCCTATTCATCTCCTCAAAGCGCTTGTCAGAATAATGGCGTAAGTCTTCAAAACGTTTATCGAAACTACTTTGCATAGCTTCCAAACGTTTGAGCATGTCTTCAAAGCGTTTGTCTGAAGCTTCAAAACGTTTATCAAAATTACTTTGCATAGCGTCCAAGCGCTTGAGCATGTCTTCAAAGCGTTTGTCAAAGCTACTTTGCATAGCATCTAAGCGTTTAAGCATATCTTCAAAGCGTTTATTAAAACTATTTTGCATGGTATCTAAGCGCTTAAGTATATCTTCAAGACGTTTATTAAAATTATTCTGCATTATTTCCATGTGTTTGAGCATGTCTTCAAATCGTTTGTCAGAATAGCGTTGTAAGTCTTCAAAACGTTTATTAAACATTTCTACGAGCATTTTTAGGTCATCTCGTAAGGTTTTCATATCGTCTTTTGTTGCTGCGTTGGTATAGGCTTCAAAGAAGATAGTTCCGAGCGCATCGGCAAGTGCTCTTGCTAAGGTTTCATCAATCCCTTTTTCTCGTAATACCTGCTCTATTCTTATCGCTATGCCGTTCATTTTAGCAAGCGATGTTTTTACAAAGTTCGTCAAAATGGAGTAAAAAAGCAAGGTTTTTGTTTCTACTGCGGGTTTTTTTGTTTTTGTTGGAAACTCAGGAAACTTTTAAAGTTTCTTAGCGTTTCCATAGGCCGTCATTAGAACGCTCATTTTAATTTTTATACTTTACTTCTGCCTAGTTTCTACTTTCTATACCAAAAAATGGTTCCTGGGAATAATCCTGTAGGGCGGCGGTAAAGGACGGTTTTATTAGTATCTAACACCAATAATTCCCCTTGAACAGCACCTTGTCCTGCATGGGTTAAATAAAAAAGTTGTTTTTCAGCATCAAAGCGAATAGTATAAAGTAAATCGCCTGAAGTTAAGCCTAAATCTTCTTTACGCAGATAATAATAATCTATGGTTTTTGTTTTCCAATGGATACGGACGACGCTGCTATCGGTAATCACATAAAGCCAATCACCAACGGGCTCCATATCAAAACTATAGCGATGCAGCCATATCGTATCCACTACAGTACGGCGCTTTACATCTATGATAGCAATGCAACTGCGTTCAGGTATTGAGTAATTGCCTCTACAAACTACTGCCGCTAACCCAGGTGCAATGCTATCAATATCCCCCGGATTCTCTAATGGCATTTGAATATATTGTACCACCTGGTCCGTAGCCGTAGATACCACGGCAACCTTATCATTCTTCAAAGGATAGGTATAATTACCACAAGTAACCCATAGCATTTGGTTCATAGCTACCATGTCTTCAGTATAATCCTCAATCGGAATTGTCTTTTGAATTCGCATCGTTGTCGGATTGATAACATAGAGTGTAGAACCTAATAAAGAATTCACATAAGCTTTATTCGGAGCGAGATAAATCATTGTTCTTGGACTACTGCTATTGGGGAAAGATAAAGTTGCTAATAGCTTTAAAGAAGGTAATTGCACTTTATAAAGCAGTCGTGAGGTGTTTACGATGATGAATAGTGTATCGTTTACGATGATAGCGTCGTTGGCTACGTCGCCTAAGGGACGTTGATTAACCTGTTGAAACACATCGGGATAAACTTTGTAACCTTGGTTCTCATCATAAAAATAAAGTGAAGCATTGTTATGGGTCCATTGTCCTTCATTGAGGACGAATAACCCATAATAAGCTTTTTGCTGTGGAGCAGGAGGTGCTTCAGGGTCTTTGACACATGCAACAATGAGCAAACTTAAAAGCACTAACAGGGGTCGTGCCATTTGCCATCACTTTTAATCAATTCAATAAGCGCTTGTAGCGCTTGGTCTTCAGGAACATTTCTTCGGACTATGGTCTTACCCCGATACAAATGAATTCTTCCAGGACCTGCACCTACATAACCATAATCTGCATCTGCCATCTCTCCAGGACCATTGACAATACATCCCATAATGGCAATTTTTAATCCTTTTAAATGTTTTGTGTGTTTTTTGATTTTTTCTGTCGCGGTTTGCAGGTCAAATAGCGTCCTTCCGCAGGAAGGGCAAGCGATGTATTCCGTTTGCGTAATACGAAGCCGAGCACTTTGTAAAAGTGTTTGAGCAATCTCTTCTAAGGCTTTCAAGGAGAGATGTGTTGTGGGTTCTAACCATATTCCTTGGATGAGTTTATCTATGAGCAATGGAGCAGCTATGGTTGCAGCCCATAAACCATAATCGCTGCTTGTTAAGTTTTCTGGTGGTTGTAAGCGCAAAACTACAGGAGTGCTACGCAACTGCTCCCAATAACGCACTAACCACCCCCTTAATTGAATACTTTGCCCTATGTCACTAACACGAACCACTAAAATCCGTCCCTCAGGCAAAGACAATCGCTCTATGGGAAACGATAAATCTAACGCAACAAAATGAATCCCTTGAAAAGATTGTTCAGGATTTTCTAAAAGTGGATACGTGTCTGCTTGATTTTTATAATTCGCCAAAGGAACTAATGTGGGTTTTTCTGTTTTTTCTCCTGTAGGATTCCATATCATATCACATTGTTGAGCGCCATAAGGTAAAATAATCCAAGGAGTGACGTCTTTCCATAGGGAAAAAATTGTTCTGGGTGTATTAAAAGCGTAGGGGTCATAAGGTAACGTATAATTCACAGGTTGATTGCCCACTTTGCTACATTGGCTCCATTGTACGATTTGTTTTGCTACGGGGATTTCTGCTTCTGCAGGTTCTGCTAAAGAAACTCTTATGGTGTCGCCAATGCCCTCAGCTAACAATGTTGCGATTCCTATAGCGGATTTCATTCGTCCATCTAAGCCACTTCCTGCTTCTGTCACCCCCAAGTGAATAGGATAGCATTTTCCGTGTTTTAGCATCCGATGGGCTAAGAGCCGATAGGCATGTACCATTATCCGTGGGTCGCTGGCTTTCATAGAAAGCACTACTTGATCAAAATTCAAATCCTCACAAATTTTTAAAAATTCCCAGGCGCTTTCTACCATGCCTTGGGGCGTATCACCATAGCGACTTAAGATTCTATCGGAAAGCGAACCATGATTAACGCCAATACGCAAAGCCGTTCCATGTTCTTTACAAACCTTGACCAACGGTGCAAAGCGTTCGTAAATACGTTCTAAAGCAGCATTCCACTCCGCTTCACTATAATCTTTGTATTGAAAGCGTTTTTTATCTACGTAATTGCCAGGGTTTATACGTACCTTTTCTACAATCTTTGCGGCAACCAGTGCGGCAGAGGGCGTATAATGGATGTCTGCTACTAAAGGCACTTTACACTGCCTACGTCTCAGCTCTTTTTTAATTTCTGCTA
>WFXK01000041.1 GCA_015490695.1 Bacteroidota bacterium
GTATAAAATAAAATAACTATGGCAACAGCAACAGGGAAAAAAGATAGTTTATTCGTAAAGGTTTGGTGGCCCCTCATCGCCTTGGCAGTCGTAACGATATTAGAATTTGTCGTTGCCTTTAACGTAGAAGCCCGCTCTATTCGGGTGCCTACCTTTATTATCATGACCATACTAAAAGCCTATTATATTGTTGCCTACTTTATGCACATGCGCTATGAAGTTAATCTCTTACGCTGGTTCGTCATCGGAACTGCTGTTGCACTCATCATCTATTTAGTTATCTTTTTAGTCATAGAAGCCTACGGCTTCTACCACAAGTTTTTATTACTCTCAGGAACTACTTAACCTGCAAATCTTTTCCCTCTTTCTAAGCGTCACCAATGCGACGATGGAAAGCCCTGCTGCGGATTAGCGCAGTGCTCTTTATTTTGCTCGGTCCTATCCTATTTTTCTATATCCTCAAAGGAGCTAAACACCACTTTAAAACCCTTCCCGTATTGTTTATCTTGGATAACTTTTATAACTATGACTGTAAACCACTCCAAAGACTAAAACTTCCTGCTTTAATCTTTACTGCTCACAATGAAAAAGAACTTCAAAAAGCACAAACCCTACAAAAATGGCTTTATGAACAACTAAAACTCAAAAACCATGTTTATCCATTCTTTATCGTAAGCGACTCTTCTTTACTGAAACCCCCTTTTATCTTTTTATCCAAAGAAAAAATCATGTTATGCTTACAGCTTCAACAACCTTCCAAAGGATTTGTCATGCTCGTAGATAAACAACTACAAGTACGACTTTATTATCATTTGAATAATCGGCGGCTATTTAAAGAGACAAAAGATGCACTGACATTATTTTTATACCACTTGCTCCAGAAACAACATCAAGTTTCAAATAAGTGAGTTTGTAAAGCAAGTCGGTATAAATGGGCGTAATAACCCTCTTGTTTTAGAAGCGCTTCGTGTTTTCCTTGTTCTACAATGCGTCCTTGTTTCATAACTAAGATATTATCAGCATCTTGTATGGTGGAGAGTCTATGTGCAATGACTAAAGTCGTTCTTTGTTGCATCACTTTTTTTAAGACGTTTTGTAATAGGTTTTCTGTATAGCTGTCTATGCTGGCGGTTGCTTCGTCCAAGAGCAAAATAGGAGGGTTTAAAATAGCGATTCGTAAAAGGGCTATTAGTTGTCGCTGCCCCAAAGAAAGCCGATTACCCTTATAACCAACATGAAAATCATAACCACCAGGCAAAGAACGAATAAACGCATCTAAAGAGAACGCTTTTGCAACCTCCTGTACCCGCTCTAAAGGAATGCTTTTATCAAATAAAGTCAAATTCTCGTAAATCGTCCCTGAAAAAAGAAAAGGTTGCTGTAGTACTAAACCAAATTGTTTCCTTAAAAACGTAATCGGAAGGGTATTTATAGGGTATTCATTTAAATAAATCGTTCCTTTTTGCGGGGAATAAAACCGCAGTAATAAATTAAATAAAGTGCTTTTACCCGCTCCTGTCATGCCAACAATAGCAACTGTAGTCCGTGCAGGAACTTCAAAGCTTATTCCTTTTAACACCCATTCCTCATCTTTATAAGCAAACCAAACCGAATCAAAAACAATGGATAAGTCCTTAGGCAAAACGACAGAACGCTTCTGAGATGGCTCACGAACAAATAGTTTAGTATCTAATAACTTAAAAATCCGTTCTGCACTTACTAATCCCAATTGTAGATTGTTAAATTGGTCTGCAATCAAGCGGATAGGACGAAAAAACATTTGAACATACATTAAAAAAGCGACTAATACGCCGAAAGAAACTTTTCCTTGAACAATCGCACTGCCCCCATAAAACACCAATGCCGCTAACACTATAGCAGAAAATAACTCCACAACAGGAAAGAAGACACTATAGTAAAAAATATTCTTTAATTGATGACGCAGTAGCTTTTGATTTCGTTGTTGGAATTGTTCCATTGTATAGGCTTCCCGGTGAAACACTTTAATCACCAAAGCGTTATTTAGTTGCGTTTGCACAAAAGCATTTAACATACTCACCCAATAACGGACTTGTTGAAAGACTTTATGTACCTTTTTTTTAAATAACCAAGTTGCTCCTGCGATAAAGGGGATGATAGCAAACACTACTAAGGTCAAACGCCAATCGGTGTAGAGCATCAAACCACAGATGAAAAACAACTGCAACAACTCCCCTGCAATCGTAATTAAACTTTTACTAAAAACAACTTCTAAGGTTTTAACGTCGTTAATGGTCCGAGTGATAAGTACCCCAACGGGCGTATGGTCAAAAAATTGTAAACGTAGTCGTAAAAGATGGGAAAAGATTCTTTCTCTTAATTCATGCGCAATGGTCTGTCCCAAACGCTGACTTAAAAAACTTTGCCAATAGTATAAGGGCACATAGACAACTAATAGGGCAAGCAACACCATAGACCATTGATGAATTCCCTTTACATCTCCTTGTGCAACAGGAACGTCTATGATATAACGCACCAAATAAGGTCTTAAAGGATTTAAAATAGAAAGCGTGATGCTTAAGAATAACCCTATGAAGAAAACTTTATAGTGTCCCCTTAGATGCTGAAGTAGGCGCAGAAAGGTTTTCATCGGTGTTGTAAAACCATTACGTTTTCTACGTGAGGTGTGTGGGGAAAGAGGTCTACAGGCTGAGTGTAAACGACTTTGTATTTTGTTTTTAGCTGTCCGACGTCCCTTGCTTGGGTTGCTGGATTACAACTAACATAAATCCATAAAGGTAGCGCACTTTTTTTAAGCCATTGAACCATTTTTTTACTTAATCCCCCTCTTGGAGGGTCTACAATCACTATGGAAGGGCGATAGGCATCTAAATGCATCTTTTGTAAATCGCCTACTATAAACCACGCATTTTGAATTTGATTGCGTTTAGCATTTTGTTTGGCATCTTCTACAGCAGAAGCATTCACCTCAATCCCTAAAACTTTTTTTACTTTCTCCGCTACATAAAGCCCAATGCTACCTGTACCACAATAGGCGTCTAAAAGAAAATCGCTGTTTTGCGGAACAAAACGCTTCACTACTTCATAAAGCTGCCATGCTGCTAAGGAGTTGGTCTGAAAAAAAGCAGTAGGGCTAATTTTAAACACACATTTCCCTAATCGTTCTTCTATGTGGTCGTTCCCTGCAATTACTTGATAACTTAAATCGTTATAGGCATCATTGCGTTTAGGGTTGTGAATATGAATAAAAGAAGTGATTGGATAAGGAA
>WFXK01000042.1 GCA_015490695.1 Bacteroidota bacterium
GTTTTCATCTGCAATCGTTCTTAATTGCTCAAAAAACTCTTTTCTAAAGTGATTATCTCCACCTTCCGATTGAATAGGTTCTATAATAATCGCACAAATATCATCCCCATGTTCATGAATTGCCATTTTAATTTGGTTGATAGCTAATTGTTCTAAACGTTTTACCTCTTCTAAGCGTTCTGGTGTTAAAGGAAAATGTAATTTGGGATTGATAATCCGAGGCCAATCTTTAAATTTTGCGAAATATTTTGTTTTTGTTGGGTCTGTATTGGTTAACGAAAGGGTATACCCACTTCTTCCATGGAATGCTTCTCTAAAATGGATGACTTTATGTCCTACTTCTCTTGTATAACCTTTTTGGAAGTTTTTTTGTACTTTCCAATCCATAGCGACTTTAAGAGCATTTTCTACGGCTAAAGCACCTCCCGCGATAAAAAACGCATGAGGTAAATACGAAGGAATCCCAACACGCTCAAAAACCTCCATAAAACGAGCATAGGAAAGGGTATAAATATCAGAGTTTGTAGGATTGATTAACGCTGCTGCTAAAAGCTCTTCTTGAAATTCCTTATCTTCTACCATCTTAGGATGATTGTACCCTAAGGGGATGGTTGCGTAACAACCAAAAAAATCTAAATAGGCGCTTCCGTCTCGTTGGTCTACTACATAGAGGTCATGGCTTTTTTTTAGGTCCATAACAATATCTAAACCATCTACGAGGATGTGCCGGGCTAATATCTGCCGTACCGATTGCGGAGTTGTTGCCGTTGCCATAGAGGGCAAAGGTATAAAAGTTCTTATATGCAATCCATAACAAAAAAGGGGCGAAACGCCCCCCAACTTTTAATCTGCCTTCACAAAACGATACATCAACACACGTCCCTCTATCCGCACTAATAACAAATACAGCCCCTTGGCGTAATCCTCCGTAGAAATCTTTATCATCCCATCCTGTAACGACTGCTCCTTGTAACTATACAACTGCCGCCCCTGAACATCATAAACCAACACCTCTACCTCCACAGGATACGATGACAACACAGGAATATACAACACATCCCCAACAGGATTCGGATATGGACTCCCTACTACCCACTGACGTTCCCTTGAATACAACACCGTAACAATGTTAGAACGATACACCTGATTGTCTGAAGTATAACCCAAAACCTGATAACGATATAACCCTTCTTTGTTTAGCAAATGTTCATATTGTTGTTCTCCTCCTTTATAAATTGTTTGCGGTTGAACGCTATGTTCGCTCCAGTAAATCAATTCATAAGTATTAAACAAAGCACTGGGTTGCCACGATAAATAGACATAAGGATATTGAAGATTAGCTTGCAGCACAATTCCCAAAGACAATGGAGAGCAATTATCCAATAAAAGCACTTGATCGCGTGCGATACAATAGCCGGTGTTGGCTTCTACAACATAAGTGCGAGAACCGGGACTATTGATAGTCGCTACAGGATTAGGACAATTGACACAACTTAAATCAGTCGGCGGCAACCAAGTGTATTGGGGCCAGTAAGGAATCCCTTCGGAAAATGCAAATTGGATATTAGGTTTTTGAGTGGGAACTAAGCTAGTACTAGTTAGTCCACATAAAGGAACACCACTTGTAGTTCTAATAGCGTATTGTCTATCTGAAGTTGTTCCAGATTCTACAGCATCATAAGAAAGACCCAAAGCCCTTGATTGAAGACTATAGCAGATTTCTATTAACAAATTGGATTGTCCATCCCAGCGGTAAGGAATTGAGAAAACGAACCAATTCCATCCTGGTGTAGTAGTAATACTCTGTGGTGGAAAAACTACAGTAGGACTTGTAATATAGCTAAAATCATAGGGTATTGGAAAATCGCTTTCATTAATACACTGAATTTTAATGGTAAAGCTATCATAAGGACGAGTACTTAATTTATTAACAACATTAAATGCTATTGCTGTGATAATATCATCGGCTTTTAATCCAGCGGCACTTAGTTCAGCAGCAGTATAAATAATATGTATTCTGGCATCGGTATAGATCTGATAATTGAAAGGCGTATAAATGAGGCTCATTGCATTGTTACCGAGTGAAATAGTACCATTAAAGGGGCCATTGAGGTAGCTGCCACTATAAGCACCACAAGGTGGTGTAGGCGTAGGACCGCTATAAGCGGTACGCAAGGGAACAGGAATAGGACTCCCACTATAACAAAAGACAGTATCGGGCTCAGCATCCACACCGTAGACGTACAATGTAATGGTGTCCTGGGTGCTGGAAGGACAACTGCTATTACCACTGCTGATAGCTACACTATAAGTCGTTGTTGCTGGAGGATTAACGTCTGTAACAGCACAGGTTGGACACGATAAACCTGTTACAGGATTCCAATTATAAGTGTAATTAGGCGGTGAATAGGGTGCATTACGCACAATAAAACGCGTAGCGGGTAATTGGGCTTGGATAGTACCACCACC
>WFXK01000043.1 GCA_015490695.1 Bacteroidota bacterium
CTCGTTTAGAAGTAGATTTATTGGATTTGTTTATTGCTGTTTATGAACGACGATTACATCATAAGCTCATTGTTCACAATCGTAAAAGGGCAGTGACGGTCGTCGCCGCTTCTAAAGGCTATCCCTTCCAATATCAAAAAGGCTTTCCTATCTTCGGATTAAAAGAAGTCTTTGGAGGATTAGTCTTCCATGCAGGAACCAAACAGAACTCCAAAGGAAGAATCGTTACAAATGGTGGTAGGGTGTTAGCAGTGACTTGTTTTGGAGACACTATTGCTGAAGCCCGTGACCTGTGCCTTGAAAACTTACAACGTATCTCCTTTGAAGGCATGTATTTTAGAAAAGACATTGGAAACGACCTAATCCCCTATGAAGAAGGAAAACCCTTTCCATAAGTACATCCGTTATTCTACCTTAGGATTTCAATTTCTTGGTTTTGTTGTGTTCGGTTTTTTTATAGGAAGATGGTTAAATAAAAGTACTCCTTTTTACGCCGTTATTGGAGCAACCTTAGGCGCTGTAGCAGCCATTATTTATTTAATTGTCCGTTACTTAAGGAATGAACTATGAGCAGATGGTTCAGTACTATATTTATCGTTAGCATTTTAATAGGATTAATTGTTTTACCTTGGCTACCTGTTCCCTGGGATAATTTACTTTATCGTATTTTTATTTTCTTCGGTTATGTGTTAGTTGTTGGAATGAATTGGTTAAGTTATTTGTGGTTAAAGTGGCAATGGAGTCGTTCTGTTAAAGTATATGCCAATAGTATTACCGTAGCAAGTTTAATAAAGTTATTTTTAAGTGTGGTGTTTATTGCGGTATTGTTATGGGTGTTTAAGCGTCAGGGATTACCTTTACTTTTCGTTTATTTGATTTTGTACTTCTACTTTATGGGTTTAGAGGTGGTAGGGTTATTGTTATTGAAGCGGGAAGAGTAGTTGCATTTGAAAAAAATTTTATAATTTTGCCGAGCGGTTGCGCCCGTAGCTCAACTGGATAGAGCACCTGACTACGGATCAGGCGGTTGGGGGTTCGAATCCTCCCGGGCGCGCAAAAGTGGGTTCATTAACGCCTATCCATGAAAAGGTTGTTCAATGCAATCAGTGTCCCCGGTTAAGAACGTATTGCCAAGAAATAGCAAAGCGAAAACGAAAAGCTTATCGGGATTGGGACTACTGGGGGAAACCTGTTCCTGGATTTGGTGATGAACAAGCAAGATTAATCATTATTGGTTTAGCACCTGGAGCACATGGAGCAAATAGAACAGGAAGGATGTTCACAGGAGATAGCTCAGGGCAGTGGCTTTATAAGGCATTGTATCAGATGGGATGGGCTTCACAAGCCGTCAGCGAACACCGAAACGACAACATGCAACTTTATGGGGTTTATATCACTGCTGCACTACGCTGCGCCCCACCTAAAAACAAACCTACCAGCCAAGAAATCCAAAATTGCCTACCTTTCTTAAAAGAAGAATTAAAACAAATCCCTTGGAAAACCGCCCTTTGTCTCGGACATATCGCTCATAACACGCTACAAAAAGCCTTACAGATTCGTTTACCAAAATTCCAACATGGTCAAAAAGTGCCTTTAGAAGGAGGGCGATGGGTGGTTTGTTCTTATCATCCCAGTAGACAAAACACACAAACGGGACGTTTAACATGGCAGCAATGGATAGCGGTCTTTGAAGATGTAAAGCGCCTTTTGTATCTTTGAACCCGATGAGACGTTTTTTTCTGGTTTCTATTATCGCCGTAAGCGCTTGGGCACAATTGCTCCCAACCCACCCCGATAGCTTCTACATCGCCTTCAAAGAACGACTACAAAAATATAGTAACTTTTCCGCTGTTCAACGCTTTTTAGAAGAATTTTCCTTTGCATGGGACGGAGGCGTTATCCTAAACAGCGAAAAACAACGCTTAGCACAAGAAGTCAATAACTGGCTTAAAAAGAAAACCCCACTTTATCCTAACATCATGAACTATGTCCATGCTTTTTTGAAAATTAAAGCTACGGATGCCCACTTGCGTGTCCCCCCACAAGATTTCTTTAAAGTGACTAAACAACTGGCAGACAAAATAGACCGCTTGCGAAAACAACTGCGCCAAAGTAGAAATCAATATTACGGAACGCAAAAGATACAGGCTCAAATTGCAAAAGCACAACAAGATTTCAATAGTTATCTACAACATTTGGTTGCTATTGTTCCCCGCGGCATTGTACAACCTTCGACGCAATTCCAATGGTTCTTCTCTCAAAAAGAAGTACGACTGGAAATGAAAACCATGGAAAAAGAAGAAGTACCTGTGCTTTATTTCTCTAATACCGACTTGTACTACATAGATAAAAGCGGCGATTCTGTAAAAATTCGTAATGTAAAAGGGTATTTAGATTTAGTGAAAAACCATTTGTATGTAGAAAAAGCACGTTATGATTGGAGTCGCTTGGGGATTCCCCCAGAAGAGATTTATGTGGATTTGGCAAACTTTAAAATCAATTTGAACAATCGGAATTTTCAGTGTGATAGTGCAGTATTGCATTATGAGAGTTTAATTGGGAAGCCTTTAAAAGGGAAGTTTATAGAGCACATTTTGCCATCAGGTTCGCCTGCAGCAGCACAATACCCCCAATTTATCGGTACAGAAGGAGGGGTCGTCATAGAAAATCTCATTCCTAATGTTTCTTATCGGGGCAGCTTTGCTATGAAAGGA
>WFXK01000044.1 GCA_015490695.1 Bacteroidota bacterium
CCCCTAGACGAATGCGCTATAAAGGTTATGGGGCTTCTCAACCACTAACCTATGAAAACACGGAAGAGGCACATCAAAAGAACCGGCGCGTAGAAATATGGATTGTGGAGAAAAAATAAGTATATAATTTTTTGTACCTTTGCTACCCAAATAAAAGCCAGAAAGAAGATGCGGGTAGGTGCTTTAATCGTAGGGTTATTTCTTTTCTTTACATCTCTTCTCTGGAGCCAGAGCAATAAAAAACTTTATAAACAGCTTCAAAAGACCATGGAAGATGCCGAGCTGTGGATTGAAGAAAATGAATTTTACCAGCCTTTAGAAGAATTAACATTTTATTTGGACTTTTTTCCAAACCATCCGAAATTGAACTTCTTAATTGGGTTCTGTCATTTTGCTTTAGGACACCATGATGAGGCAATGAAGTATCTTGAAAAGGCTTATAAAAGTCCCCCTTCTGAAGGGTTAGACAGAACGGAAGTAGAATGGTGGTACGCCAAAGCTTTGTTACTCCATGAAGAGCCAGAAAAAGCCCTTACTTTATTCCAACGCTGTAAAGAGGAATTTGTAAGAAGAAAACAACAAGCGCAAGAAGAGAAGGAAAAAGAAGAAATAAAAAAGTGGGTAGGTAAAGTCAAAGAAGCAGAACTACATATAAGTTATTGTAAAAACGCTATTCGTTACATGGCAAATCCCGTTAAAGTAGAAATTAAAAATGTTGGTCCTATGATTAATTCTCGTTATCCTGATTTTGGTCCTGTGATTACAGCAGATGAAAGTGAAATGTTATTTACTTCTCGTAGACCCAGTAACTATGGTGGTATTGCTCATGATGGATTTCATTATGAGGACATTTATATTTCCAAACGTGATGAAAAAGGGAGATGGACAAAAGCAGAAAACATTGGTAAACCCATTAATACCGATGACCACGATGCTACTATTGCTTTAAGTGCTGATGGACAGGTGCTTTTTATTTATAAAGATGACAATGGCGGAGATATTTACTTTTCCGAGTTAAAAGGTGGGGAGTGGACCAAGCCGCGCAACTTAAATGTAATGAGTGTAGACAAAAGTATTAACACTTCTGCATGGGAGCCATCGGTGTGTATGAGTGCTGATGGCAAAGAATTGTTTTTTGTAAGTGATAGAAAAGATGAACAGGGAAGACGTCAAAGAGATATTTTTTATTGTTATCGTTTGCCCAATGGTAAGTGGTCGCCTGCACAACGCTTACCTTATCCTATTAATACCGAATACGACGAAGATGCTCCTTTCCTCCATCCCGATGGAAAAACTCTTTACTTCTCTTCTAATCGCCCTGAATCCATGGGAGACTTTGACATCTTCTATAGCGTGCGTGATGAAAATGGCAATTGGTCCGAACCCGTAAACTTAGGCTATCCTATCAATACTACTGATAAAGATATTTACTTTGTTATGTCTGCCGATGGTAGACACGGCTATTACGCAAGCCATAGAAAAGACAGCTATGGCGCAAAAGACATTTACTTAATAGACTTTTCTCCAATGTTAGCACAAAAAGAAGAACCTGAAGAAAAACCTAAGGAAGAAAAACCCAAAATCCCTATTCCCCGCTCTACGGTTACTTTATTAAAAGGAAATGTGATGAATGCTAAAACCAAAATGCCTTTAGAAGCAAAAATCGTTTTGATTGATTTAGCAACCCAGGATACTTATACAGTGCTTCGCTCTAATGCTCGGACAGGAAGGTATTTAGTAACCATGGTACCGGGGAAA
Source organism: Bacteroidota bacterium (assembly GCA_015490695.1). Taxonomy (GTDB): domain Bacteria; phylum Bacteroidota; class Bacteroidia; order SpSt-205; family S141-50; genus S141-50. The sequence goes on from WFXK01000044.1 coordinate 1,759, forward strand.
AATTATGCTATTTTCGCTCAAGCTACAGGGTACATGGATTATTCTAAGAACATTTACATTCCGGAAACGCAAGCAGAATATCAAGAAATTATAGAACACATTTACTTAGAACCGATAGCGGTAGGGAGCCGAGCAATTTTACGAAATGTGTTCTTTGATTTTGATAAAGCAACCCTGCGTCCTGAGTCTAAAGTAGAATTGGATAAATGGGTGAAGTTTTTAAAGGATAATCCAAATATTAAAATAGAGATAGGCGGGCATACCGATATTCGGGGTAGTGATGAATACAATATGGATTTATCCATGCGGCGAGCCCGAGCCGTTTATAATTACTTTTTAGAACATGGTATCCCAGCAGAACGTATGACTTATAAAGGTTATGGTGAAACCCAGCTTTTAACCACGGAAACCACAGAAGAAGCCCATCAACTTAATCGTAGAGTAGAAATTAAAATTATTGCAGAATAAAGATGAAGCGGTGGCGTATTTTACTTTTGAGTGCGTGGGGAAGCTTAGTGCTTAGCCAAACGTTTGTCCCCCAAACCCCTAAGGAGATAGAGCGCCAAATAGAAATTGCAAAAGAGCTACTGAGCTATAACGAATACCACGAAGCCATTGAAGAACTACTACCTGTTTATAAAATCAAACCCAAAGACCCTGAAGTTTTATACCTTCTTGGGCGAGCCCTCTTAGGGGCAGGACACAACCAAGAAGCTTTATCTTATTTAGAATACGTAGTTAATAACCTTCCTCAAAACTTTGAAGACACTATTCCGCTACTATGGTACTACGCAAATGCCCTGCTTATCAATGAAAAACCTGAAGAAGCAGAACACTACTTCAAACGATTCCAAAAAGCGTTAAATAGCATCAAGGATGAAAAACCGTCTGTATATAAGAAATATCAAAAACGCTATCCCTTAGAACTGGAATTACATTGGTGTGAAAATGCAAAAAAATATTTAAAAGAACCCAAAGAAGTTGTGATTAAAAACTTAGGACCTATTGTGAATTCTCGTTATCCTGATTATGCACCTGTGCTAAACGCTAAGGAAGATATGTTGATCTTCACTACCCGGCGTCCAACGAATCTTGGTCCTCGCTATCATGATGGCTTTTTCCCCGAAGACATTTATATTTCTTATAAAAGGAATGGTCATTGGACTAAACCTGAGCCTATACACGCAGTAAATACCAAACATCATGATGCCAGTGTCTCTTTAAGTGCCGATGGTAAACGGCTTTATATTTATCGTTATGAAAACCGTGGTGGGGATATTTATGAATCGGAATTTGTCAATGGACATTGGACAACGCCTAAGCGCTTACCTAAGCCGTTAAATACGAAATATTGGGAGCCCAGTGCCTATGAAAGTCCCGATGGAAAAATTTTGTTTATCGTTAGCGACCGTCCAGGGGGCTTAGGTGGAACTGATATTTATTGGTGTAAAAAACTCCCCAATGGACAATGGTCAGAACCCAAAAACATCGGACCACCTATCAATACCCCTTATAATGAAGAAAGTCCTATTTTGTTAGCCGATGGAAAGACGCTTATGTTCATTTCTGATGGTCCCCACTCCATGGGTGGATTTGATGTCTTCAAAAGCGTATTACAAGAAGATTCTACGTGGTCCGAACCGGAAAACTTGGGTTATCCTATCAATACCCCAGGCGACGACATCTATGTTATGTTTAGCCCCGACGGACGAAGAGCTTACTTTGCAAGCGAACGTAAAGACAGCTATGGTGACCAAGATATTTACCTTATAGACCTCTATCCTCCTAAACCGCTACCTACCTTAACAACGAAAGCAGAAGAATTAGGCGTTGAACCTACGCTTATAAAACCCCGATTCTTAAAAATTAACGTTTATGACCGTGTTACCCGAAAACCTTTGAAAGCAAAGCTTTTTGTTCAGGGGCAGCCCGACACCATAGAAGCTACTTTCTATCAAATGGAGATCGTTCCTGGAGAAGCTTATAAAGTATGGGCTGCCCACCCTACCCACTTTTCTCATGAAGAAATCATTAAGGTCCCCGAAAAGGATACAACAGAAGTCTATGAATACGACCTTTACTTGTCTCCTATTCCAACTATCCACGCCAATGTTGTTGAAATCATCCACTTTGATTTTGACCGCTTTGATATTAGACCTTCTGAGATTCCAAAGTTGCAGCGTGCTGTAGAGATATTAAAGAAAAGTCCTCATGTGAAGATTGTGTTAGCAGGGCATACCGATGTACGTGGTCCCTTAGGGTATAATGAAATCCTTTCTAAAAGACGTGCCGAATCGGTAAGAGACTACTTAGTTTCTAAAGGCATAGACCCCAATCGCATTCAAATTGAGTATTATGGAGAACGCCGTCCTAAGGACTTAAGTGGTACAGAAGAGGGACATCAAATGAACCGTCGCGTAGAAATTGTACTGTTGAACGAATAAACCTATTTTTGCACGGCTAAAAAACAAGAGCGATGTCAAAAGTTACCGTAGAAGCGATTAAGAAACTGCGTCAAATGACAGGGGCGGGAATGATGGACTGTAAAAAAGCCCTCCAAGAAGCCAATGGTGACTTTGAAAAAGCCATAGAAATCTTAAGGAAAAAAGGACAAAAAATCTTAAGTAGCCGTAGCGATAAAAAGACTGCTGAAGGGTATATTAAAGTATGGCAAAGTGAGGATAAAACCAAAGCTATCGCTGTAGCCCTTTTATGTGAAACCGATTTCGTTGCCCGAAATAAAGAGTTCCAAGAAGGGGTAGAAGCCATTTTGCAAGCAGCCGTTCAACATCAACCTGAGAATAAAGAGGCTTTGTTAAAAAGCCAAACGCCAGAAGGCATCACAGTAGAAGAAAAAATTATAGAATTAGCAGGAAAGATTGGAGAAAAAATCACCTTGGGCGCTTACGAAGTTCTTGAAGGAGCGTATGTAAGCGCTTATGTGCATCATGGAAATAAGTTAGCCGCCTTAGTTGCTTTTGAAAACGTTAATGGCGTAGAGAACATAGACCAAGTAGGAAAAGAAATCGCTATGCAAGTGGTTGCTATGAACCCTATTGCTGTAGATGAAAACAGCGTTCCAGAAGAAATCTTGAAAAAAGAAAGAGAAATCGCCCGTGAGCGCGCTTTACAGCAAGGAAAACCCGAACATATTGTGGATAGAATCGTTGACGGAATGCTAAAGAAATTCTTTAAAGAAAACACTTTATTGCAACAGGAATTTATCGGTGATGATAAAAAAAGCGTTGCACAATTTTTGAAAAGCGTTAGTCCAAATCTTAAGGTTACCGCTTTTAAGCGTATTCAGATTGGATAGGCGCTCCTAAAAGGGAGCGCTTTTTTTTTACTATAGCCTATGAATCACAAAACAAAATACAAACGGATTTTATTAAAGATGAGTGGGGAGGCGTTAATGGGACCCCAAAACTTTGGCATTCACCCAGAGACCATCAAGCATTACGCATCGGAGATTAAAGCAGCCTGGCAATTAGGTGTGGAGATTGCGATTGTGATTGGTGGCGGTAATATTTTCCGAGGGGTTCAAGCCGTATCTGGGGGTATGGACCGAACGCAAGGCGATTATATGGGTATGTTAGCCACTATCATCAATGGCTTGGCTTTGCAAGATGCCTTAGAACAAATCGGTGTTCCTACTCGTTTACAATCGGCAATTGAAGTGCAAAAGGTATGTGAGCCTTTTATTCGTCGTCGTGCTATTCGGCACTTAGAAAAAGGGCGGGTTGTTATCTTAGCAGCGGGAACAGGAAACCCCTACTTTACTACCGATAGCGCAGCAAGCCTAAGAGCTCTGGAGCTCAATGCCGAAGTAATGCTCAAAGCAACCAAAGTAGATGGCATCTATAATGCCGATCCTGAACAAAACCCTAATGCCAAACGTTATAAAACCCTTTCTTTCACACAAGCCATAGAAGAACGACTGCGCATCATGGATATAACCGCCTTTACCCTCTGCCAAGAAAATCGCCTGCCTATCATCGTTTTTAATATCAATGAAAAAGATAGCCTAAAACGTATCGTCTTAGGAGAAGAAGTCGGTACCTTAGTAACAGCCCCATAACACACAACCTCAAAAAAACTTAACTTTATCCCGTGCGGATAAAAACGCCCCCTACAAAAACAACTTTAAAAAAAGCGCTCATTTACGAAATGCGCAATGGACAACCTATTTACTATAAAAACTATAAGCAGGTTCTAAAAGGAACTTTAACCATAGAACAGGTCATGGCAATCAGTGGTTTACATGCTAAACTCATAGCAATAATTTTTAGCTTTCTACATACTCACTTACCTAAGGAACAATTTGAAATCCTACTTCAAGAGATTGGTTTTCAATGGAGTAAACATCAATGGCGTAGTTTAGACATCGCTATTTTTGAAAAAGCTAAAGTTGTTCCTTACCTAACTTCTAAACATTATATTCCTATCGCTCCACTAATTGCCATTGAAATAGATACCAAGGCAGATTTTAGAAGACTATCCTTCCTTGCAAAGTTATATGTACGAAAAAGTTCAGGATTTACTTAATGCAGGAGTTCAAAAAGTGATATGGTACACAACGCAAGATAAACGGGTTTTAATTGCCGAACGCGGAAAACAAGACTGGATTATCAGCACTTGGGATAGAACGATAGCAATTACAGAAAAAGTTTCATTAAATTTAAGTGAGTTGTTAAACCAAGAGGGGATTGCTTTATGAAAATGCAAGCGCTGACAACACAGCAGAAGCGTTTAAGACAAAAAAAATTAAAAGAAGCGCTCATTTATGAAATGCGTAATGGGAAACCTATTTATTATAAGAACTACAAACAAG
>WFXK01000045.1 GCA_015490695.1 Bacteroidota bacterium
TTTTAGCGTTTTCGGCGGCTTCTTTCATTCGTTGTAGGGCAGTAGGTTCGTTCCTTAAGTCTATACCATGTTGTTTTTTGAATTCTTCAGCCATCCAGTCAATAATGCGTTCATCAAAGTTATCACCGCCAAGGAAGTTATCACCGCTGGTTGCAAGCACTTCTGTAACCCCTTCGGCTAATTCTAAGATAGAAATATCAAAAGTACCGCCACCTAAGTCAAAAACAGCAACTTTGATTTCCTTAGGATTTTTCTCTAAGTGATAAGCCAAAGCAGCCGCTGTAGGCTCATTGATAATTCTACGAACGTTTAATCCTGCAATTTCTCCAGCTTCTTTTGTAGCTTTTCGTTGGGCATCGTTAAAGTAAGCAGGTACGGTAATAACAGCGTCTGTAACTTCTTCCCCAAGATATTCTTCTGCAGCCTTTTTTAATTTTTGTAAAATCATTGCAGAGATTTCCTGAGGAGAGTAAAGTCTATCACCAATTTGGACACGTACCGTGTTATTGGGTCCTGGAACGACTTTGTAGGGTACTTTCTCTGCAACTTCTTTCGCTTCTTCCCATGTTTTACCCATGAAACGTTTGATAGAAAAGACCGTTCTTTCTGGGTTTACAATAGCTTGTCGTTTAGCTCGTTCTCCTACAACGATTTCTCCATTTTCCATGAATGCTACTACAGAAGGTGTTGTACGTTTCCCCTCTTCATTAACAATCACAGTCGTTTGATTTCCTTCCAAAACGGCTACGCAGGAGTTCGTTGTCCCTAAGTCTATTCCAATAATTTTCTTTCCCATAGCAGTTGATGATTTAAGTTTCGTTTTTTATTAAAAACAAGGGTTATTCCTAACGGCTATTACACGACAAAGTGTCTTTTTTTATGACGGAATTAACCCTTACTGGAGGGCATTATGGCGGACTTTCATTGCGATTTGTACACTACAAACAGACTTTCTAACTTTGCAACCTCAAATCAAACGATTGTTTGGATGGTACAAGACAAAGATACGCTTAGAGACCAAGCCATTGAGGAGCAAATCCAAAAGGACCTGCAAGCCGCATCTGAAGAGGCTGCTTTGTACGATGAAAGTTACGATGAAGAACAACGTAAGAAACTGGAACAGCTCTACGAACAAAACACTACTATCTTAAAGCCGCAGCAGATTGTAAAAGGAAAAGTGATTGGGAAAACCGAAAAAGAGATTTTAGTAAGTGTTGGTTTTAAAGCTGAGGGTGCTATCCCTAAGGATGAATTTGAAAACCCAGATGCCATAGCCATCGGCGATGAAGTAGAAGTCTTTATAGAAAGCATAGACGCTGACGAAGGGGGGGGACTAAAACTATCCCGAAAGACGGCAAGAGCCATCCGCGCATGGGAACGCCTAAACAAAGCCTTAGAAAACGATGAAATCGTAGAAGGAACCATCATCCGCAGAACCAAAGGCGGTTTTGTCGTAGACTTCGATGGCGTGGTCGCCTTCCTACCAGGCTCCCAAGTAGACGTAAAACCCATACGAGACTACGACGCCTTCGTAGGAAAACGAATGAAATTTAAAGTCGTAAAAATCAATCCTGCCCAACACAACGTCGTGGTATCCCATAAAGTCCTCATAGAAAAAGAATTAGAAGAACAACGAAAACGCATACTGGAAAGCTTAGAACGAGGACAAATCTTAGAAGGCGTAGTGAAAAACATCACTCCTTTTGGCGTCTTCATAGACCTTGGTGGCGTAGATGGACTTTTAAGAATCCAAGATTTATCTTGGGGACGTGTTACAGACCCTAATGAAATCCTGCAATTAGACCAAAAAATAGATGTGGTCGTCTTGGACTTTGATGAAGACAAAACAAAAATCACCTTAGGTTATAAACAATTACAACCCCATCCATGGGAAACCTTAGACGAAAGCATCAAGGTTGGAGCAGTGGTCAAAGGAAAAGTAGTAACCTTAACCCCTTATGGCGTCTTTGTTGAAATCAAACCCGGCGTAGAAGGCCTTATCCATGTTAATGAACTTTCTTGGTCTACCCATCCCAAAGACCCAAGAGACTTATTTAACATCGGTGACGAAGTAGAAGCCATGATTATTGAATTAGACAAGGAGGCACGCCGTATGGCGCTAAGTATCAAACGCCTACAACCTGACCCATGGGAAAAAGTAGAAGAAAAATATCCTGTTGGTTCACGCCATAAAGGAATTGTGCGTACCCTTACTAACTTTGGTCTGTTTGTAGAATTAGAAGAAGGCGTAGATGGCTTCTTACATGTCAATGACCTTTCTTGGACACGCCGCATCAATCACCCAGCAGAATACGTGCGTAAAGGCGACGAAATTGAAGTCGTTATTTTAGAAGTAGATAAAGAAAAACGCCGTATTAAGTTAGGACACAAACAACTAACCGATGACCCATGGGAAAAATTAGCAGAAGTCTTTCCTGAAGGCTCTATCCAAAGAGGAGTGATTATTTCTAAAGGACCTAAAGGAGCGATTGTGGAGTTAGATTATGGTATCCAAGGCTTTTGTCCTAATGCCTTGCTGCGTACGCCTAAAGGAACACCAGCCTTAAAAGAAGGAGACGAAGCCGATTTTATGGTCATGGAATTCAATAGAGATTTAAGAAGAATTATTCTTTCCCACGTAGATACATGGCAAAAACGGGAAAAACCACCTGAAGTTTCTGAAGAAGAGAAAAAACGTTATAGAAAACCTCGTAGAGCAAAAGCAACCCTTGGAGAATTAGCAGGACTGAATGAATTGAGAAAGGCATTAGCACAAAGCGCAAAAGAAGAAAGTCAAAAAGAAGATAACGAATCCAAAGGAGAATAAAAAACTCCATGTTAGTGGGGTTTTTCTACTTTTGGGGCTATGGATTATCGTAGTAGCTTTCCTAAAATTGTCGCTCATGCTAAAAACTATGGTTTTATCTTTCAATCCAGTGAAATTTACCATGGAGGATTAAGTGCAGTTTATGATTATGGTCCTTTAGGCGTTCAATTGAAGCGGAATATTGCTCAGGCGTGGTGGAAATCAATGGTACAACTACAAGAAAACGTTGTAGGATTAGACGCAGCGATTTTAATGCGTCCAGAGGTTTGGCAAGCCTCAGGGCACGTAGATGCCTTCCACGACCCCCTTATTGATAACAAAGACACTAAAAAACGCTATAGAGCAGACGAATTAGTGGAAGATTACATTAAACGGCTTTGGCAAAAAGCAGAGAAAGACGCTAAGAAACAAGCGAAAAAACGAGGTTGGGAAATCGGTTCAGAACCTTATTTACATTATTTAAAAAATTGCCGTCACGGAAAAAAAGCCCAAACAGTAGCACAAGCCTTAAAAGACGCTTTAGAAAAAGAAGACTGGAAAGCCTTAAAAGAAATCATAGACACCCATAAGATTGGAGACCCCGAAAC
>WFXK01000046.1 GCA_015490695.1 Bacteroidota bacterium
AACTATCACTATTTAATGAACTTAGACGCCCAAGATTCCTTAGCAGTTACCTCAGAAGGCTTAGGCGGTGTAAAATGGGGATTCCTTTGGCTTTGGCGATTCCATATAGGAAAATTCTTCATCGGCACAGGTCCTGGAATTAACTTCCAAGGAGTCCGTTTTAAAAACCCCACGTACTTAGATAAAAAAGAGGATTATTTACTGGTATCGTGGGACACCATTTCCACACGTAAATACCAAAAAAGCAAACTTCAAGGAACTTATGTTCAAATTCCTTTGATGCTCGGAATAGAATTAAGACGTTTTGCTTTTTCCATTGGTGGCTACTTTGAATACTTGATTACTTCTAAGTTAAAACACAAGTATGAAGAGAAAATGCAAGATGTTAACGGTCAAGAGCGAACCCACCTTATCCGCTACATTGGAAGAGGGCAAAAACACACCTTTTTAGGTACTTATAAATACGGAGTCGTTGCCCGTTTAGAATGGCTATTCCGAAAAGATTATACGAAAGTGGAACCTTCTGCTTTAGGTGTTGTGGTCGCCTATGATATGGTTCCTTGGTTGGATGCAGAAAATTATAAAACTGTTGCTATGTTACGCTTAGGCGTATCTTGGCGTTTCACTACGGTAGGTAGAAAGAAAGGAGGCGAGAAAGAGGATTAGATGTGTCGCATAGCGGGGTTGTGGTTTTGGAAACAAGCCCCTGAAGAAGAGCGATTAAAAGCCTATGCTATTGCTATGCGCGATAGCTTAGCACATGGTGGTCCAGATGCCGCAGGGGTTTATCTTCAATCTTCTATAGCGCTCGCTCATAGACGCCTCTCTATCATAGACCTCAGTGAACAAGGCAATCAACCCATGCACTTTAAACAATGGTGTATCGTCTATAACGGCGAAATTTATAATTACAAAAAACTAAAAGAAGAACTACAACAACAAGGCTATCGTTTCACCACACAATCCGACACAGAAGTTTTATTAAAAGCATGGGATTGGAAAGGGAAGCAATGCCTTGAGCACCTTAGCGGCATGTGGGCTTTTGCCCTGTGGAATAAAGAGAAAAAAGAGTTGATTTTAGTAAGAGACCGTTTCGGCGTTAAACCCCTTTATTATTGGCATACTAATCACTTTATTGCTTTTGCTTCCGAACTCCGTGCTTTTCTGCAACTTCCTTTTTTTCAACCTACTATAGACCTCCAAGGACTCAGCTATTACCTCCAATACGGCTTTATTCCTGCTCCCTATACGATTTTTCAAGCAGTAAAAAAACTACCTCCAGGACATCTTTTAACATGTGATGCTGATGGTAAACTTCATATAGAGGCTTATTGGAAACCCTATCCTATTCGTTCTTCTTATAAACCTAAGTCTTTTCAAGAAGCTAAGGAGCATCTACGACATTTATTAAAAGAAAGTTTTGAGTACCGATTAGTAGCCGATGTTCCCGTAGGGATTTTTTTAAGTGGAGGCATAGATTCGGCTTTATTAACTTGCGTTCTAAGTCAGGCGGGACACGAGCTAAAAACCTATACGATTGCTTTTGAAGAGCCTGGGTATGATGAATCGCACCGAGCAAATTTTGTTGCGAAAAAGATGCAAACACAACACAACGTTATTAAACTCTCTATTCAAGAAGCCTTAAAATGGATTCCTAAGTTACCCCAAGTGTATGATGAGCCATTTGGGGATAGTGCTGCTTTACCTTTATTATTATTATGCCATGCTGCAGCAAAGACGATTAAAGTTGCCCTCAGTGGTGATGGTGCCGATGAACTATTCTTAGGTTATGAACGCTATTTACGCATTCCTTCTTATCTTTTTCAATTACCTTTTAGAAAACAATTAAGTTGGCTTTTGCAACAGCTTTCTCCTACGACCTTAGAAAAGATTTATCGTCGTCTTCCTTGGGTACCGAAGTTAACAAATTTTAGAGACAAATACGAGAAATTACAGCGTTTACTTTGGACATCGTCGTTATTAGAGGCGTATGAAGCTACGTTAGCGGTTTGGGGGAATTTGCGTTCTTTTTGGGAAGATGCGCCTTCAACAACGCTTGCGAAGTCACTCAATGGGACTCCATTACTACAATTCCGTGTTCATGACCTTCATTTTTATTTACCTGATGATTTGATGGTCAAAGGCGACCGTGCTAGCATGCATGTTGCCTTGGAATTAAGAGAGCCTTATTTAGAACCTTCTCTTTGGAATTTTGCAGCTTCTTTACCTAAGGAGTATCTTTATAAAAATCGCCAAGGGAAATACCTTTTGAAAGCGTTATTAGCGGATTATTTGGGTTGGGATTATGTTCAGGCACCCAAGCAAGGGTTCATGGTACCTATTTATGAATGGCTTAAAACGGATTTGTATAGTTCCTTAGAGGAAACTTTATTAGATGAGAGTTTTTATAGGCATTTCCCGATGTTTCAAAAGGAAAAAGTGCTTTTTTTGCTGGGGCGTTTGCGGCAGGGGGCAGAAGATATGACATACAGACGATTATGGTTGCTTTATCAATTATCTTTATGGGCTTGGCATTGGTTGCGCAAGGACAAGTCGTCAATACCGAACGATTACGTTTCAGCATAGAGAGCCAACATGCATGGAAGGGACGTTTTTCGCTCAGTAGCGCCGCGATTAAAAACACCCGCATGATTTTAGACTTTAATATCAATGCCAATGTAGCCCATAAACACCAAAAGCATGCATGGTATTTATTCCTTTTTTGGCGATGGATGCAAATCAATCGGCAAAAAATCATTAGTAGTGGCTATCAACACCTGCGCCATACTTGGGAATGGCATAAAATCTTGCAACCAGAATGGTTTCTACAACTACAACAAAACGCTATATGGCTTATTAAAAACCGCTTTTTAAGCGGCTTAGGCTTCCGCTTAGCATGGATTCACAAAGATTCTATAGGGTGGTACATGGGCATCCATTACATGTACGAGTACGAAGAATTAACCGACGACACCACTTTTCACAGAGACCATCGTATAAGCAGCAACATGCGTTTTTACTGGCAGCCTCATCCTCTACTTGTCTTTAGTGCTATTATCTACTTCCAACCACGCATAGATGCTTTTTATGATTATCGAATTTCTTTAGAAGGCGATTTACAAATAAAACTTTCTAAACATTTTCGTTATTTCACGCGCTACCAGCTTAACTATGATACCTATCCACCAATAGGTTTGCCAACAACATTCTACACGCTTACTTCGGGCATCAGCTATGAATTTTAGTAAAAAAGAATTTCTATTCCTTGAGATGAGTTAAAAGCTTGTTTAACGTGCTCCATACCCAATTAGGGAGTGTTAAACTATAGTCCTCTTTATGGAGTAGTGCGCCCACGAAAATTTCATAGGAAGCCTCAGGGAATTTTTTCTCAAAATCTTTTTTGATTTGAATAGGGTTCCATTGATGGTGCTGAAGTAAGAAAGCGGCATCAAAGGGGTCTCGCCATTCTATACGTCTGCCTGCAGCATAAATTTTATTTAGAAACAAATCGTAATCGCTTGCAACAAAGATGTTTTCTATTCGCTCTCGCCTTTTCAAATTCTTATAATAAAAGCGAACAAGACTGATTTTGGTGTCTGCTATAATAAAGTCTATGTTATCGCTTCCTGTGGAGTAAGATTGTATCTTAAACGATTTAGAAACTTTTTTTATCCAGTACTGAAAGGAAAAGTATTTAGGGGCAAAGAAGTCTAAGTCAGTAGATAGTCGGTGGCGATGTTTGAACATAATGGCTGTTCCTCCTACAAGATAAAAATAAGAAGGCAAGATTTCATAAAAACGCTGTGCTAATTGAAGCAGCTTTTGATAGACTTTTAATTGGACTTTTGGGATGTGTTGCGCCATCGTTTAACCCAGAATTTAATGCCTCTTGGTATGTCGGGTCTTCGTAAAGC
>WFXK01000047.1 GCA_015490695.1 Bacteroidota bacterium
ATCATACTGCTGTGCGACAACAATACTAATTAAAAAAGCAATGGTTCTCATTGAAAGCAAAATTAACAATCATTTTTTGAGTTTTATTTCCCACATAGGAAAGAAGGTACTAATAACTTGCTTAGGTAATGCTTGGATTTTATCTTTTCTATACAGCCAAGTGGTTCGGTAGTAATAGAGGGGGATGATGGGCAGGGTTGTTTTGATGATGCTGTCCATTTTAGCGTAGAGTTTCCAACGTTGTTGGGGCTGAAGGGTCTTAAGGGCGTGTTCGTAAAGGCTATCTAAGACAGCGTGGGAGAAATGGGTAGTGTTTGGTCCTTGGGGACTGTGGTTTTTACTATAAAATAGTGCCATAAAGTTTTCTCCTTCGGGGTAGTCTGCTAACCAGCTGGCGGTCCATAGTTGGGCTTTCCCTTGACGTACGGCTGCCCTTTGTGTCGCCCCCTCTAAAACCTCAATAGCAATATGTAGTCCTATTTGCTCCCAGTAGTGTTTTAACAACAATGCTAAAGACTGCCGTTGAGGCGTGGTAAGTATCGTTAAACGCGCTTCTTTACAACCACAAACCTCAATCCACTGCATTGCCTTTATCGGATTGTAAGCAGGGAACTGAGCGTAACGGAGGTGACTTCCTGGAATCCCATCAGGAATAAAGCCTGAACGAGCAGCAATACCCTCTTTCAATAACCAATGTTTGACAATCACTTCTAACGGCAAAGCCGCTATAAGCGCTTTACGAAAAAGTTTTTTCTTTAAACACCGATGTTTGTCTTGACGTATACCAATGTATTCAATACCTAACTCTTCTATGGTGAAATGGGTAATGTTAGAAGCGTGGGGATTTTCATGGTAACCTTTTAAAAAAGGTTTGTCTACTTTGAATAATAAATCTTGTTCGCCTTTGAAGAAGGCAATCGTGTTCATGGTGATGTTAGGGTTTAAGGTGATGAAGATTTTTTTTGGACTTTGTTTTTTGATTTTGGGATGTTGTGTCGCTGTTAAGATGACGTAGCGTTGGGGTTGCCACTGCATAACTTGATAAGGACCGCTACCAATAGGATATTTTTGGAACCATTGCCGGTGTTTTGAAAGGATTTTTTTAGGCACGATAGCTAAATAAGGCATGGTTAATAAATAAAGGAAGGGGGCAAAGGGTCTTTTGAGTTGGATGCGCAGTAGGGTGTCGTTCACCGCAGTAATGCCTTTAATGCTTGTGCTTTTTCCTTGATAGTAAGCTTCGGCGCCTTCTACCGTATTTAATAAAACCCATGCGCCTGGCGAGCCCCAACGAGGCTGACATAAACGATAAAAACTAAAAACGACGTCGTCTATCGTTAAGTGTTTTTGGTAGGGGTTAGGGTGCAAAGGGATTTTCCGAGGTAGGACAAAGTAGTAGGTGCGTCCATCTTTTGCAATCCACCATTTTTTTGCAATGCAAGGACGAATATGAAGATTGGTGTCTAAGGTTAATAGGGTTTCAAAGATTTGTTGTGTTAGCCATATACGGTATTGGCTGCTGGCGTAGATGGGGTCTATGGTGGTGATAGCGCTGGGAAGCGCAAAGTGCAGTGAAAAAGTCCTTTGGGGCGTATCACATCGGATAAAAACCCATAGAAAAACACTTATTTGGGGAATTTTGTGGAAAAAACGGAAAAGAAAGGTACTGAATTGTATCTTTGCCATTGAAAACACAAAGATAAATGACGCGTGTCATAACGATAGCAAATCAGAAGGGTGGCGTAGGGAAAACAACAACTGCCATTAACTTGGCTGCCAGTCTTGCCTTCTATGAACAAAAAGTACTTTTAGTAGATACTGACCCCCAAGCAAACGCAACCTCAGGAGTAGGATTTAATACAAAAAACATAAAAAACGGGATTTATGAATGTATTATGGAGGGGGTTGAACCCGATAACGCTATTGTAACAACCCAATGGCCCCCACTCAACGGCGTAGACCTAAATATTGATTTACTCCCCTCTAATATTGATTTAGTCGGCGCAGAATTTGAATTAGCAGCCCTGAAAAACAGAGAAAAACGGATTAAAGCCGTATTGGATAAAATAAAAAAACGTTACGACTATGTGATTTTAGATTGTTCCCCTTCCTTAGGGCTTATTACCGTAAATGCTTTAGCCGCTGCCGATTCGGTGCTTATCCCCGTTCAATGTGAATACTATGCCTTGGAAGGATTAGGAAAACTACTGCAAACAATTGCATTAGTGCAAAAAACCCTGAATCCTAAATTGGTCATAGAAGGGATTTTGTTAACGATGTACGATAAGCGTATCAATTTAGCCAAACAAGTTGTGGAAGAGGTAAGAAAGCATTTTGACAAAGTAGTATTTCGCACGATTATTCCTCGCAATACGAAGTTAAGCGAAGCACCCAGCTATGGATTACCTTGTTTATTGCATAGTGCGAACTCCAGTGGGGCTATCAGCTATTTGGAATTAGCAAAAGAACTTTTAGGGCGTAAGCGTAAGAAGTCATGAGTAAAAAGAGGCGTAGTGGATTGGGTAAAGGACTAAGTGCGATTTTAGATGTAGAACGAGCAAAAATTCAAATAGAGCGTTCTCATACGATTCATGAGCTTCCTATAGAAGCGATTGAAAGCAACCCTTATCAGCCAAGAAAGGATTTTGACGAAGCCTCCTTGGAGGCGTTAGCGCAATCTATCAGAGAACATGGGTTAATACAACCTATTACTGTAAAGAAAATAGCAGAGAACCGCTATCAATTGATTGCCGGCGAAAGACGTCTGAGAGCAGCACAAAAAGCAGGATTAGTAACCATAGCCGCTTATGTACGAGAAGCCGAAAATGAAGATTTATTAGCTTTGGCATTAGTAGAAAACCTACAACGTTCTGATTTAAATCCTATTGAAATTGCTTTGGCTTATCAACGGCTTATGCATGAGTGTCAGTGGACCGAAGAACAAATTGCTCGTAAAGTTGGGAAAGACCGCTCTACTATTAGTAACTTTTTACGTTTGCTAAAATTGCCACCTGTTATTCAAAAAGCTTTAAAAGAAAGAAAACTAACAGCAGGACACGCAAGAGCTTTAATTACTATAGAGGACCCGGCGGTACAATTACAAATTTTTGAACGCATATTAAAAGAACAACTTTCTGTCAGACAAGTAGAAAATCTTGTTCGGAAGTTAAAACAGAAGAAGAAAAAGGAGAAAAAATCTTTGAGTAATCCTGTTGAATTGCATATTCGCAATGTGGAACGCACCTTAGAACAGCATTTTAGTACAAAAGTTACAATTCGCTGCAATGCGAAAGGAAAAGGTGAGATACGGATTGCGTTCCTTTCCATAGAGGATTTAAATAGATTGTTGGAACTTCTTAATG
>WFXK01000048.1 GCA_015490695.1 Bacteroidota bacterium
AAAAAGTGTATGGAAGAATCCAAGAAAGCATTACCTGTGGTAAGCCACTCTTCTTCGGGCTTGTTCTTTTTTTTAGCCAAGGGAACCATGCCAACATTCTGAGCAAAAAGACTACTGAGACTGAAAAGATAGAAGCTTACCAGTAGAAAACGGCTTGCTCTCTGCCTAAGTGCGTGATACACACACACACACAGGAAGCGATGGTATGACATCTTTTCTCATAGCCTACTTCGTTTACGTTGGCAAATATACATAAGTTTTGCGAATGATGCAAGTCTTTGTTGGCAAATTTATAGAAAAAAATTTTTTCATGCAATAGGTAATTTTACTTGCGTCAAGATCATTGTGCAGGGCAGGAGTAGTAGCGTCATACCGAATGGACGTGAGGTATCTCTTTTTAGGAAACGCAGGAAACTATGAAAGTTTCCTGCGTTTTCATTAAAAAAAGCACTCGGAAAAAATTTGTACTAAGATTCCTTGCTTATGCTCGGAATGACGTACAGAAAGTGGAATGACGTGCCATGCTAAACACAAGCACCACAAAAACTACAAATCATGCACACCAATTCAGTAACGTTAGAATTCCTCGCAGAATGGAGGCAGTAGCGTTATGCCGAACGAATGTGAGGCATCTCAAAACTTTTGCTATCTTCGCTTTACAATGAAGCGTCTACCTATCGGCATCCAAGATTTCGAAACCCTCATCAACAACAATTACTACTATGTAGACAAAACCCCTTTTATCTATGAACTGGTTCAAAAAGGAAAGTTTTTCTTTCTTGCTCGTCCTCGTAGATTTGGAAAAAGTCTTTTCGTTTCTACTATCAAAGCTGCTTTTGAAGGTAAAAAACAACTGTTTAAAGGATTATTCTTAGAAAATCATTGGAATTGGAAAGACAACTATCCTGTAGTACTTTTATCTTTTGGAAGACAAGTAATAAAAAACCCACAAGACTTTATTCAAAATGCCCTTTTTACTCTACAACGCAATGCAAAAAAGTACAAACTTGAAATACAAAACGCTGCTCTTAATCTTTATCTTTCAGAATTGATTGAAGAAATATATCATAAATTTCAAAAACCTGTTGTGCTATTGATAGATGAGTATGACAAGCCTTTATTAGATGTGTTACCGAATTCAGCATTAGCCTATGAAATCCGAGACCAGTTACGCAATCTCTATGCCCCTATCAAAGATTTAGACCCCTATCTGAAATTTGTCTTCATTACTGGTGTTAGCCAATTTACAAAAGTCTCTTTATTTAGTGAATTAAATAACTTGCGAGATATTACTCTATCGCCAACCTTTGGAAATATCTGCGGCTATACCCAAGAAGAACTGGAAAACACTTTCAAAGAACTCATTACCGAGGTAGACTTAGAGCAAGTGCGTTCATGGTATAATGGTTACTACTATCTTGCTGATAAACTCTATAATCCCTTTGATATTCTGCTCTTTTTAGAAGAACGAGAATTTCGCTCTTTTTGGTTTGATACAGGCACTCCTTCGTTTCTAATCCACCTACTACAACAAGAGCGTTTCTTTTTCCCTCAGTTAGAAGACTGCTGGAGCGATTATCTTGCACTTACTAAGATGGATGTAGAGCACTTAGAGGCAATTCCTTTGATGTTTCAGACAGGCTATTTAACTATCAAGGAGCGAATTTATTTAGACGAAGAGCCTCGTTATCGTTTAGGTTATCCAAACAAGGAGGTAGAAAGGAGTTTCAATCGTTTTTTGTTGCCGTATTGGTTAGAGCATTCTTTTCAGAGAGACAGGCAATTAGACTTGTTTAGACTTGCTTTTGCCAAAAAGGATTTTGAAAAGGTGTGTGAGGTGTTTAATCAGTTGCTATCGGGGATACCGTATGATTGGTTTAGGAAAAATCGGCTTGCGCAGTATGAGGGTTATTGGGCATCGGTGTTTTACATGGCGTTGAAAGGAACGGGTTTGTCTTCATGGGGTGAGGACACCACAAACACAGGGAGGATTGATATGGTCGTGGAACTAAAGGATGCTTATGTGTTGTTGGAATTTAAGGTTGGCAAGGAAGGCGATGAGGTGCGGGCTATTGAGCAAATAAAAACAAGGGGCTATGTTGAGAAATATACCAATAAAGGTAAAGAGGTTGTTCTATTGGGTTTAGTGTTTGATAGAGAAAGTAGGCGTTTGGTAGGGTGTAAGTGGGAGATAGTGGAGTAGTTGTTGCGTCATGCCGAGGTGTAGCCGAGGTATCTCTTTTTAG
>WFXK01000049.1 GCA_015490695.1 Bacteroidota bacterium
CCCCGATTCTAGGCCACCTGTCGCTATGGAAGTACGCCACTGTGCTAGTAATCGTTTAAGACGCTACGTTTTACCTCGCCATCTAAAAGCCCATTTTCTCCCTTTACCTGCTAAACAAATAAAAAATGGAAGGCAACTCAAATAAAATGGAAGAGCAAACCTGTAAGCTTTTCTATTCAATGGGCACCCAATCCTGAGCGTACTGTCGTTCCCCCCCTCGTGTACGAGATGACGCTCAAAGTGACTTATTTAACTTTTAACCAAGACCAAGTCAAATTGAGCGATTTTGTTTATGAGTTTGTAGTAGTATTCTTTGGTGCTTGGTTGCACCCATCGTTTTTGGGCTAGGTTTTTTAAGATATAAAAAGCCCCCATACGCAACTTGGGCTAAGCCAAAATTGCGCCGGGGGCTTTGTATGGGGGCTTTCTATACAGAAAACACTAACACAAAAACACTCTTACAGAGGTATGTAGTACCCCGTGCGGGATTTGAACCCGCGCCGCCGCCTTGAAAGAGCGGTGTCCTAGACCGCTAGACGAACGGGGCAATTGCACCCGCAAAGTTAAAACCCTTTTTTCAATTTTGCAAGTCCGAACAAAACTCCATCAAAACCCCATGAACATCCTTAGGATGAAGAAAGAAAATCCATTTTCCATCAGCACCTTGCTTCGGGGCCTCATTTAACAAACGAACTCCTAAACGCTTCACATATTCATAAGCCCCCTGTGCAGAAGCTGCTGCTATAGCAATATGATGAATCCCTTCTCCTCTCCGTTCAATAAATCGCGCAATGGGACTATCTGAACTCGTTGCTACCAATAATTCTATTTTTGTCTGACCAACCCTAAAAAATAACGTCTTTACTCCCTCACTCTCCACTATTTCTGCTTTATAAGGTGGTGTACCTAAAAGACGCGTAAAGTGTGCTGCTGCAGCCACTAGGTCCTTTACAGCTATCCCTATATGCTCTATATAAAGTGCCGACTGTAAAGACGATAAATGTTCTTGCAACTGATTCTCATCTAACGGCTGCGCTACTTTCTTGCCGCAAAGTGTACAATAACCGCTTTCAACTTTTCCAAAACAACCGTCGCAATACATATTAAGAAAATTGATGGACTAATTCAGAAGGCATGGGACAAACACAAAAGAGATTTCTGTCACCATAGCTGTTATCAATCCGTGCTACAGGAGGCCAAAACTTCCGTTCTTTAACAAACGGAAGTGGAAAAGCAGCTAAAGTCCTAGAATAGCAATGTTGCCAAGTATCAGAACAAAGCTCTTCTGCTGTGTGCGGTGCATTCTTTAAAGGATTGTCTTCCTTGGAAAATACGCCTCTTTCTATTGCTTGAATCTCTTTGGCAATCTGAATCATAGCATCGCAAAAACGGTCTAACTCCTCTTTGTTCTCGCTTTCAGTAGGTTCAATCATTAGCGTTCCAGGAACTGGGAAGGCTACTGTAGGTGCATGAAAACCAAAATCCATCAAACGCTTAGCAATATCTTCTACATCAACTCCTATTTGCATTTTTAGTTTTCTTACATCAATTAAAAGCTCATGAGCAACCCAGCCGTTTTCTCCTGTGTAAAGGATTTTATAATAAGGTTCTAAACGATGTTTAATATAGTTGGCATTCAATACTGCGATAGCTGCTGCTTTTTTAAGTCCTTCTGCTCCCATTAAACGGATATAGGCATAGGAGATAGTTAACAAAGAAGCGGAACTATAGGGGGCAGAAGCAACGGCTCCTATAGCGTAGGAAGCTTCTTTTTGTAAAGGATGCCGAGGTAAAAAGGGTTTTAAATGTGCCGCAACGGCAATTGGTCCCATCCCAGGCCCTCCACCGCCATGCGGTATTGCAAACGTCTTATGTAGATTCAAATGACAAACATCGGCACCAATAACAGCAGGAGAAGTCCAACCTAATTGCGCATTTAAATTCGCTCCATCCATGTACACTTGTGCTCCATGCTCATGCATTAAATCACAAATCTCTTTGATTGCCGATTCAAAAACCCCATGGGTAGAAGGATAAGTTACCATCAACACCGCTACACGCTCACCATATTGTTTTAATTTCGCCTTTAAGTCTTCTACATCTATGTTGCCTTGTGCATCGGTTTTAATGACAACGACTTTAAATCCTGCCATGGTAGCGCTTGCGGGGTTCGTTCCGTGAGCCGAAGCAGGAATGAAAGCAATATCTCTGTGTCCTTGACCTATGCTTTCTAAGTAAGCCCGAATTACTAGAAGCCCTGTGTATTCGCCCTGCGCTCCTGAATTAGGCTGGAAGCTAACCGCCGCTAAACCTGTAATACTACAAAGGTATTGTTCTAATTCTTGAATCAGCTGTTGATAGCCCTTAGCGTATTGTTCAGGCATAAAAGGATGAAGGTCCATCCATTTGGGGTCGCTCAAAGCAAGTAGCTCCACTGCAGCATTTAACTTCATCGTACAAGACCCCAAAGGAATCATGGAGTGCACTAAGGAAATATCTTTGTTTTCTAATTGTTTCAAATATCGCATGAATGCCATCTCGGTATGATAGCGGTTAAAAACAGGATGCTGTAAATAAGGACCTTGCCGTCGTAACGACTCAGGGATACCTGCTGATGGCTTGGTTTCTTTTACTTGTTCAAAAGCACGTTGCATGGTTTCTTCATCAGCATCTGCATAAAGTGTCTTATAGAACAGACGGAATAGTTGATAACATTCTTCTTCTGTAGTACGTTCATCTAAGGAGATGCCTATGGAATGGTCTTCAAAGTAACGTAAGAAGTAGTGTTGTTGTTCTGCCCGTTGACGAAGCCGTTGTGCTTGAATACCTGCGTTGTCCAAGAAACGTACTCGTAGGGTGTCAAAAAAGTGGTCATGGTAGATATACAGCTGTGGAAGGGATTTTAATGCTTTATATAGCAACAATGTGCGATTATGGATGCGTTCTGCTATGGCTTTTAGTCGTTTAGGACCATGATAGATAGCATAAGCGGTTGCTAAAATAGCGGGGAGTACTTGTGCAGTACAGATATTACTGGTTGCCCGTTCTCTGCGGATGTGTTGCTCTCGGGTCTGGAGCGTTAAGCGATAAGCAACATTTCCGAATTTGTCTTTAGAAACACCGACTAAACGGCCTGGCAGTAGACGGACAAAGGCTTGTCGTGTGGCAAAGTAAGCCGCATGTGGACCGCCATACCCCATAGGGAGCCCAAAACGTTGTGTGCTTCCTACGACAACATCCACTTTCCATTCGCCAGGAGGAGTTAATAACAGCAATGCCATTAAATCTGCAACGACCGTTACATACGTTCTTTGCCCTTGACACTTTTGAATAAAAGGACTTAAGTCAGTGACTTTTCCATCGGTATGGGGATAGCTTAAAATAGCACCGAAGCAAGGAGTGGAAAAGTCCCATCGTTCTTCATCTTCTATAATTAATGGAATACCGAGTGCTTTAGCACGGGTTTCAACTACTGCAATGGTTTGCGGATGAAGATGTTGAGATATAAAACAATGTCGCGCATTGTTTTTGTGTTTTTTAGCAAGGTTATACATGAATGCAAGGGCTTCAGCAGCAGCAGTTCCTTCATCTAAGAGCGAAGCATTGGCAATCTCCATAGCGGTTAGGTCGGTGATCATTGTCTGGAAGTTTAATAGCATTTCTAATCTACCTTGTGCGATTTCTGCTTGATAAGGAGTGTATGCAGTGTACCATCCAGGGTTTTCCAAGATATAGCGCTGGATAGCAGCGGGCATGATACTTGGATAGTACCCCATGCCAATAAAAGAGCGTCCTGGAATGTTTTGTTCACCCAGTTGATTTAGAATCGTTTTGATTTCTGCTTCGTCTACGGGTTCAGGGAGTAAAAGAGATTTTTTTTGTTGGATGTTTTTGGGGATGGCTTGCCGCATTAAGGCTTCATAAGAGGGAAGATTGAGTTCATGTAACATCGCTTGAATTTCCCCGTCGTTAGGACCGATGTGGCGCTCACAAAACGACATAGCAGGGCAAAGGTAAGAAAATGGCAATAGATAGTCATGCATTATATCGAAGCTGTAAGTAACCAATACAAGAATGCGAATTCGGCTGTTATGAAATCAATTTGTAAAACTCAAGTAACATAAAAAGCTCTCAATAAATTACTACAAAAGGTAGCAAAAGATAGTTACTACCCAATAGACACACAAAACAGGGAGAAAAAGAAAACTACTGCTGAGGTTCCATAGAAATGCTGTGTTCATAAAAGTATTAAGGTCAAGGATTATAATCTTAAGAGGCTCTTTCTATCTCCTCTCGTCATAGCCTAAACACTTTTAACATGTATTTTTGCTAGCCAAAATAAAGTCTTAACAAAATAAAACGCCTACCACGTCGTTTATAATAAGCTAAAATCCCTTCACGGCTATTCAATTGGAATGAAAAAGAGCGTAAAAACAGATCAGAGTTAGCAAATCCTTGAATAAAGGGTTGAGGTGGCGTGGTATTCCCCCATACATCTACTCGCTGATAATAAACGTTCGTTCCTGTTTGATTGCGATAATCCTTGTAAAAAAAATGTAAATAAGGTCCTGAGGCAAAAACAACATAAGAAAGTTCCTTTTGAATACTGCCACTTTGCAATTTAGCAATAATACTATACCATTGTAATGTCCCTTGAGGGGTTAGACTCAAAACCCAAATGTCCCCATAGTTGTAAATTGTTTCGCTTAACCACCGTCCCATAGCATCCTGATAATGATAATAACTGATGTAAAATTCTTCTGCTAACAACACCAATCCGTCTTGACTGGTGGGCACTGTGCCATCTAAATAGAAAGTAGAAACACTTTTCCCTTTACGGACAGCACGCTTACTTAAATAACGTCTTATCAACTCAGGGGGTAAAGCATGCGCCTGATTAATAACAACGGAATCCTTAGCAATCTTCATAAAGAAATAACCATCTATTTCGCTGCGGTTCCCTTCAGAATAAAATCCTCCAATAAGTACGTCATTGTTTTTTGTTGTACGAATAATCATTTCTTTTCTTGAAATTGTGATCCGAGGTTTTGGCAAGCCAATCTTTTTTAATTGTCGCTCTTCAGGATAATAATGATAAAGCCAATATTGTACGGTTTGTCTTTTTCTGGGAGAAAAATGGCGTACAAGGATGTAAATCGTTCCTTGATTATCTATAGCAATGTCTAAAACTTCAGTATTGATGTCTCTTTCTTCTAAGGTGATAGAAAAGTTAGGCAGAGAGGGATTATTAACATGAAATCGTTTTATAAAAAGAGTCTCTTTGTCCGTGTTAGCAGGTTGTAAAGTTGCTTCAGCAACGACTAACCATTTTCTATTTAAGGCGGTTCGTATCCATAAATAAGGGTTTTCTCTTCTACCAATCACTCCTTGAAATAGAATACCGCCTTGTACTAAAGGATTCCCTTCGTAGTCGTAACAATCATAAAAATAAGTTAAGTTTCTTCCTTCTTGTTTTTGATACCATAAAAACAAGTATTTTCCGATACTATGAATTCCGAGAAGGGACTGGGCTTTGGTAACAGTGGTAAGGGTTTGTTTCCAAAGTAGATGTTCCGTATAAAGGCGTAATTGTAGTCCTCGACTGCTTCGGCGGCTTAATCGGGAAACCACAGCAATCCCTTTAGTGGCAGGTTGATAAGTAAAATACAGTGGAGGAGGCTCTTTCCGATCAAAAATAAGTCGTTGAATAATCCGCGGTTGTTGAGCCCAAACAACAACAAAGCTGAAGAATACCCATCTCATGGCGCTTCTTCGGAAGTCTGAAGCTGCTGTTCCTCGGGCGTATCAAAAATCGCTTCATAGGGGCTTGCTCCTGCCTCTACCTCACGATAAGCTGCCTCCTTATCCCTATACAACCATAACCCCACCATCATTAAAAGATTGGTCATTATAATCACATAAAAGTAAATCCCTTCGGTAAAACCCTCTATCATGTACTTGGAAGGAATACTATAAAACAATAACAACGTAACTAACCCCCTCGGTGCTAAAAAAAGCTCTACCAACACATTGCTCTTTACAAAAAAAACTAAGTTCAAGTACCGAACGGCATAAAGCGTCGCTACAATCAAACTCCCAATCAGTAGCACCTGCATATCTGTAAGCACTTCTAAAGCAATCGTCATTCCAAACACAACAAAAAAGAAGGTCCGAACTAAAAACGCCATCTCTGCTGTTAACACTTTAAAGTTTTGAACAATGGGCACATGCTCCTCAAGATTGATTTTTAAAAACTTCTGTAAACGTCCCCAAAAGAAAAGCTCTACATTATTTAAAACTAAACCAAAGACCAGTATTAAAAGAAGCGAGGAGATGTGAAAAAACTTTCCTATAGCGTACAACAAACTTAAAACGGCTAACATAAAAAACATTTTTACTCTGGAGGTGATTCTATGGAACATGTAGACCAATAAATAAGAAAGTGCAATGGAAATAATTAAGGTTAAGGCTAAGGTGCCAAGGATATTAAGAACGATTTGCCAAGGTTTATCGTTTTGGACAATGGAGTCTGCAATAAGGAAATTAAAAAACATGATACCGAGGATGTCAGAAAAAGTGGATTCGTAAATGACGAATTCTCTTTTTTCTTCGTTAAGTCCTCCTACGCTGGGGATGATAATCGCACTACTGACTACCGATAGTGGCAACGCATAAAGGGTTGCTTGCAGAAAAGAAATAGGAGAGTGCAGTTTGTAAATAATAAAAGTGATGGCAAGGGTTGTAATAATTAAAATCAATAAAGCAGCAATAAAGGACCGTAATAATAGCCATGCACGCTCTTTGCTTAGTTTTAAATCTAAAGCCCCTTCTAAAACAATCATAATGACCCCTATAGTGCCCAGCAGTGGAAGCAAAATGGTAATGGTATGCAGTTTTAGATTGAAATAGGTATCTAAGTACTTTAATCCTATACCGACTAAGATAAGAAGCAGTACAGAGGGCACTCGCGTTTTTTGCGAGAACCAATTGAATAAATAGGAAAGGATGACTAATGCACTGATTCCGATAAGGGTTAAATAAGTATAAAAGGCGCTCATTTATAGAGGGATATTGCCGTGTTTTTTCTTTGGCAGATGGGCAACCTTGTTCTTTAACAGCTCTAAAGCCTTAATGATTTTAATACGGGTTTGAGACGGATAAATGACTTCATCTACGAAGCCTCTATTGGCTGCCCTGTAGGGATTAGCAAAAATGCGTGTGTACTCCTCTGTATAGGCTTTTAGTTTAGCTTCGGGGTCCGCTGCATTTTCTATTTCCTTTTTAAATATAATTTCTGCTGCTCCTTTAGGACCCATAACGGCGATTTCTGCTGTGGGCCAAGCGAAATTAAAGTCTGCCCCAATATGTTTTGAGTTCATAACGTCATAAGCACCACCATACGCTTTCCGAGTAATTACTGTAATACGGGGAACTGTTGCTTCACAAAAAGCGTATAACAACTTTGCTCCATGGATGATGATTCCATTCCATTCTTGGTCTGTACCAGGCATAAAACCAGGAACATCTACAAAAACTACTAAGGGGATGTTAAAGGCGTCGCAGAAGCGAACAAATCGGGCGGCTTTCCGAGAGCTTAATCGGTCTAAGGTGCCCGCCTTCTCCATAGGTTGATTAGCTACAATCCCTACACTCCATCCTCCAATGCGAGCAAAACCGATAATAATGTTTTGTGCAAAATCTGGCTGTAGTTCAAAAAAAGAACCGTTGTCTACAACTCCTTCAATAACCCGATGCATATCATAAGATTTATTGGGGTCTAAGGGAACAATGTGGTTCAGCTCTGGATTTTCTTCGTCTATGGGGTCATAGCAGGGGAGTTTAGGAGGTTTTTCTTCGCAGTTTTGTGGTAAATAAGTAAGGAGTTTTCTAATAGCGTTTAGGCATTCAATATCGTTTGGGAAGGTTCTATGGGCAATCCCGCTTTTGGTTGCATGAACATACGCGCCACCAAGGTCTTCAAAGGTGACTTCTTCATGAGTAACGGTTTTAACCACGTTTGGACCTGTGACGAACATATAGGAGCTGTGTTCTACCATAAAAATGAAATCGGTGATAGCGGGGCTATAGACCGCTCCTCCTGCACAAGGACCCATGATAGCAGAGATTTGTGGAATGACGCCCGAGGCAAGAGTATTGCGGTAAAAAATGTCGGCGTATCCTGCTAAAGAGACCACCCCTTCATGGATACGTGCTCCTCCTGAATCATTCAGCCCTATGATAGGAACTCCATTTTGCATAGCTAAATCCATAATACGGCAAATCTTTTGCGCATGGGCTTCTGAAAGAGAACCTCCAAAGACGGTAAAGTCTTGACTAAAGACAAACACATCTCTTCCATGGATTTTTCCATAGCCGGTAACGACCCCATCTCCAAGGATTCGTTGTTTTTCTAAGCCGAATTCGTGGCTGCGGTGGGTTACAAAACGTCCGATTTCTTCAAACGTTCCTGGGTCTAATAGTACTTCAATACGTTCTCGTGCTGTTAGTTTTCCTTTAGCGTGTTGGCGCTCTATGCGCTCTTGCCCCCCTGCAACAAGGGCTTCTGCATTCTTCCTCGCTAACTTGTCAAAAGGATGCTCCTTCATTGATTCGTTAATGCCGTTTCTAATTCCTGTGTTAATTCTAAATTATGAAAAACTTTTTGTACGTCGTCTAACTCTTCTAATTTTTCAATCATCTTAAGCACTTTCTGCGCTTGCTCTAAGGGCAATGCAACAGTAGTGGTAGGTATCCATACAATTTCTGACTCTTCAGGCTCTATTCCAAGGGCATGGAGCTTTTGGTTTACAGCCCCATACGTTTCAAAAGGAGCAGTAATTACAATAGCATCCCCTTGATGGTCTATATCCTCTACCCCTTCGTCAATCAATTCTAAAAGCAGTTGTTCTTCGTCTACACCTTCGGGCTTTAGGGTAAAGAGGGTTTTTCGCTCAAATAGATATTTTACAGAGCCTGAGGAGCCTAAGTTTCCACCTGCACGACTGAACACGGCTCTAACTTGGGAAACCGTGCGGTTAATGTTATCGGTCATACACTCTACTAAGACAGCAACACCGCCTGGCGCATAACCTTCATAAGTTACCTCTTTTAGATTCTTGGTTTCGTTTTGTTTATGAATAGCTCTTTGGATAAGTTCCTTAGGAACATTATTCTTTTTTGCATTTTGTATAGCGAGTCTTAGCCGGGGGTTGGCATCGGGGTCAGGGCTACCTTCACGGGCAGCAACAGAAATCTCCCTTAAGATTTTCGTAATGATTTTACTGCGACGGGCATCATTGATGGCTTTCTTCCGCTTGATTTTCGACCATTTGTTGTGTCCAGCCATAGCAAAAGGCAAAGATATATTACCTTGCTTAAAAGGACAAAACGGCTAATCTACATAGAAGTTTACAGATGCTATTGTAGGTTCTGCCTTGAAATAGCTTTAATAAATCTCTTTATCCGCCAAATAACGTTCCAAATGATATTCATCTTTAATAAGTACTTCTCTGGGTTTTGAACCTTGCGGAGGTCCAACAATACCCCATTGTTCTAATTGGTCCATGATTCTTCCGGCACGGTTGTAGCCAATACCTAATTTTCTTTGCAATAGCGAAGTAGAGCCTTGTTGGGTTGCGACAATTAACCGAGCTGCTTCAACAAAAAGCGGGTCTAATTGCGATGTGTCGCCCCTGCCCTTCTTCGGCTCCTCTTCTAAAACTTCTGGTAAAAAGTAAGGGGTTTCAAAACCTGGTTGTGAGGCAATGAATTGTACTAAACGCTCTACCTCTTCCGTAGATATATAAGCATTTTGTATACGAATGTATTCGCTGCCGGCAAAGAAAAGGCAATCGCCTTTTCCAATGAGCTGTTCTGCGCCTGTAGTGTCTAAGATCACCCTTGAATCGGTTTTGCTCAATACCCGATACGAAAGCCGCGCTGTCAAATTGGCTTTAATCGTCCCTGTGATGACTTTTACATCAGGACGCTGCGTAGCAATAATTAAATGAATGCCTGCAGAACGCGCTTTCTGCGCTAAACGCTGAATGTATAATTCTACCTCCTTAGAAGAAGTCGCCATCAAATCCGCAAACTCATCTATGATTAAAACAATATAAGGTAAATAGCGGTGCCCCTCCTCAACATCTAAAAGATTCTTCAAAAACTTCTGATTGTACTCAGCAATGTTTTTCGTTTTGGCATGTTTCATTAAAACAATCCGTTGCTCCATCTCTATAATAAGCGACTTTAATACCTTTGGTGCTTGACTGCTATCCGTGATAATAGGCGATTCTAAATCGGGAAGTGTAGCTAAGAAATGGTTTACTAAGGGCTCATACAGACTCATCTCCACCATCTTGGGGTCCACCATAACAAATTTTAATTCAGCAGGATGTTTCTTGTAAAGTAAAGAAGCAATCATACAATTGATGCCTACGGATTTACCTTGTCCTGTCGCCCCTGCAATCAATAAATGCGGCATAGAAGCAAGGTCTACAACAAAAACACAATTGTCTATGGTTTTACCAATCGCTAAAGGCAAAGCCATAGTCGCTTGTTGAAACGTTGGACTGCTTACTACACTTTTGAAAGAAACCAGCTGTGGGTGTTTATTGGGAACTTCTATGCCGATAGTACCTCGCCCAGGAATCGGTGCAATAATACGAATCCCAATAGCAGAAAGCGCCATTGCAATATCATCTTGTAAAGAGCGAATTTTACTGATTTTAATCCCTTCCTCAGGAACAATCTCATAAAGCGTTACAGTAGGTCCAGGCGTAGCAGCAATCCGCTTAATTGCAATGCCAAAATGTTGTAGCGTTTGAACAATCTGCTCTTTGTGTTCGTTTAATTCTTCAATGGTTGGCGCTTGAACAGATTGTTTATAATCATTTAAAAGATGAATAGGTGGAAATTGATAATTAGGCAGCAGTTTTTTAGGATGAAATGTAGGCTGCGAAGAAGATGAAGGCTGTTTAAGTGGAGGTTCTTCTTTCGGTTTTAAAATTTCCATAGGGACAGCATCGCCATTCTCCGCAACACTAAATTGTAAATGAGGCTTTTTCTCAGATTCTGACAAATCGGCTTCCTCTGTAGGTGGATTCTCTTGTTCAGGCAATGAAGACGTTTGGGGTTTTTCTTTGTTTTCTGAAGTTTCTTCTTGCTGCAGCGTAGGAGTTAAAGGAATAGGTTTTCCAATATAAAAAGGGGGTTCTTCTTTAATATTGCTTTTTTCTTCTTCAAAAACTTCTTCTGCAGCGTTTTCTGTTTTCTCTTCTTGAGTGGATTCTATGCTAATAGGTTCTGTTAGGTTTTTGA
This sequence comes from Bacteroidota bacterium, assembly GCA_015490695.1. GTDB lineage: Bacteria > Bacteroidota > Bacteroidia > SpSt-205 > S141-50 > S141-50. The sequence goes on from WFXK01000049.1 coordinate 11,320, forward strand.
TTTTATTTTGCAAGGTTGGTGGCAGATAGCCATAGCCTAAGGTAAGTAGTAGGGTAAGGGAGATGAGTAGGAGTAAGAACGTTCCAAAAGCCCCCAGATATAAATGGCTCCATTGCCATAGTTGTACACCTGCTGCACCACCCCAAAGAAATAAATCGCCTAAGTGGAGTAAATCGCACAGGTAAGTTAAAAAGAAGCTAATCCAAAGGGCTGATAGCAAGGTAGGTAGCAAATAGCGTTTCCATGTTGTCCATAAAGGAGGATGAAGGAGGGTAAGTCCTAAAAACCCGAGGTAGAAGGGAACCCAGAAGCTGGCAATTCCCATTCCTTTAATAATAAGGAATCCAGCCAGACGTGCCCCCCAATAACCACCCCAATTTTGAATGCTTTCAGGTGAAAGCGAAGGAATATCATCCGCAAAAAAAAGCGAAAGGTCTTCTTTGTAATAAAGGAAAAAAGAAAATTGCGATAGAAAACAATAAAGACTAAATAAAAGAAGTAGGAATCCTGTGGAGAACTGCACCGAAGGCTTTCTAAAATAATTGGAAAGGATTTTCCACCACTTTTTCATCAGGGCAAACTTAAGCTATTTTAAGGTTTGCTCAGTAACCATTTTAAGGTTTGAAAACTTTTTTCTTACTTTGAGCCCCTGAAACGAAAACAAACGGCTATGGCAGAAGAAAAGGATTTAGTACTCGGCAGCGAGACGGAAGAAATGGGTGGCGCAGGCGAAGAAAGTACAACAACAGAAACCATAGAAGTCAAAGCAGCCAATCCATTGAAAGAGTACTTTGCCTTGATTGTTATCCTTTTATGCTTCGTAACAGGATTTTTAATTTATTTCTACGTTTTAGGAAATCCTGCTAACTTTGAAGGAGGGGACCCTAATGGCCATCCCTTGCCCGGCAACTACTTAGGTTTAATGTACAAAGGAGGCATTTTAGTTCCTATTGCCATCGCGTTAGTGTTAATGAACATTATTTTTTCTATTGAGCGTTTCATTACTTTAACCCGTGCAGGTGGAAGAGGGTCTATGGATGTGTTTGTGCAAAAAATCCAAATTGCTTTAGAAAATGAAGACATAGACGGCGCTATGGACTTGTGCGACCAACAACGCGGTACTGTAGGAAACGTCATTAAAGAAGGATTGCGCACCTATGCTAAAATGATTGAAGAAAAGAATCTAAATAAAGAACAAAAAGTTGCGGCCATTCAAAAAGCTATTGAAGAAGCCTCGGCTTTAGAACTACCAATGTTGGAAAAACATTTAACAATTATTGCAACGATTGTCTCTATTGCGACCTTAGTTGGTTTAACAGGAACCGTAATTGGAATGATTAAAGCATTTGCTGCTTTAGCCCATACAGGTGCCCCCGACGCCGTAATGCTCGCTAACGGAATTTCTGAAGCATTAGTAAACACCGCTTTCGGAATCTCTAACTCTACTGTAGCCACCGTCATGTATAACTACTTTACCAGCAAGATTGACGATATGATGTATCGTATTGACGAAGCAGGCTTTAGTATCGTTCAAACATTCGTAGAAAAATACGAATAGGCTATGCCGAAGATAAAAGCGGCAAGGAAAAGCACACGGATTGACATGACCCCTATGGTGGACGTTGCTTTCTTGCTCATCACGTTCTTTATGTTAACCATTAAATTCCGTCCACAGGAAGCTATTCAAGTAGAATTGCCGTTTTCTATTGCCGAAACCCCACTGCCCGAGCGTAATATGGCAATCATTAAAATAGGAAAACAAGGACAGGTCTTCTTCGGAATAGATAGTAAATTTGATAGAATTGAAATGTTAAGGAAAATGGCAAACCGCTATCAAATCGAGTTTACAGAAGAACAAGAAGAGCGTTTTGCACTGTTACCTGAAGTAGGGGTTGCCATGTCCCAGTTACCTCAATACTTAGATATTGACCCTTTAGAAAGAGATGAAGTGAACAAAACTTTAAGAGGAATTCCTGTGGACTCAGCCCATAATGAACTAAGGGATTGGATTGTAGCAGCACGATTAACCAATCCTAAATTACGTTTTGCTATTAAGGCAGATAAAGATACGCCTTATCCTGTTGTTAAGCGGGTAATTGAGACTCTGCGAGAGAAAAAAATCAATCGTTTTTATTTAATTACAAATTTAGAAGGTGTAGAAAAATAAAAGAACCATGGCAGCAGCAGTAGATACAGGAGGTGAGAGCAGGGGACCAAGAGGAAAGAAAAAAGGGAGGAAAAAGAAAGGGTCACCATGGATAGATATGACCCCTATGGTAGACGTTGCCTTTTTATTGCTCACTTTCTTTGTTTTAACCACCACCTTAAGCACGCCTACTACAATGCCCGTCGTTGTTCCCCCTAAAATGACAGAAAAAGAAAAAGAAGAACACCAAGAAAAAATCCAAGCATCTAAGGTGTTGCATTTGATTGTAGATGAGGATGATAAAATCTACTGGTATCAGGCTTCTGAAGAGGAATTGAAAGAAGGGAACATAGAATTAAATCAGACGGATTTTTCTAAAAATGGTTTACGTAAGGTGCTTTTGCAGGTTCGTAAAAAAGTGGAGGAGAAGTGGGGTCCGAATCAAATGGTAGTTTTGATTAAAGTAACGGACAAAGCAAAGTATAAGAATTTTGTGGATGTATTAGACGAGATGAATGTGGTAGAGCAACGTAAATACATGCTGGTTGAGCCAGAACCTGAGGAAATAGAAATGGTAGAGGAGTACAAAGCCAAATTAAGGGGAGAAAGTTGAAAGGTTTCACAGATTTTTTTAATTTTGTAATGCCATGGCAGCACGAGTTATATGGGCGGATTTAGATGAGTTAGTCTTTAGAACAAGGAATCGTGCGTATGGCGCTTATGACCTGCGTAAGCGCTATGTAAAGCATTTGTTACGGGCATTATTGATAGGATGGATTTCTTTTACGATTGCTGTAACATATCCGATATGGCGTAAATGGATTGCTTTTGAAGAAGAGGAAAC
>WFXK01000050.1 GCA_015490695.1 Bacteroidota bacterium
GTGTAGGATGTTTAACGAAAGGGGCGTGTGTTTCTTGTGGCTTTTTAGAAGTAAAGGATTGGTTTAATGACATGTTGCCTGCGGGCAAGCGGGCTAATGAAAACATCTATGAAGTGCGGTTTAAGACCACTCGTAAGGGGTTTTATAAAAATGAAAAGGCATGGCCCATTACGATTGGCGACTATGTTGTAGTAGAAGGAGATATTGAGCGCCATCCTGATAGCTATGACGTTGGAATAGTGGTTTCTGGAGGTGTAGTAGCACTGCGACAATTAGAAAAACGGCAAAAGCATAAGCCTGTAGAAATAAAAAAGATTATTCGTCCCGCTACTCAAAGGGATATAGAGCGGTTAAAGCGTCTGCGTTCTAAGGAATATGCAATGTTGTTGAGAACCCGTGAGATTGTTAAAGAAATGGGGTTACCTATGAAAATGACAGATGTAGAGTATCAAGGAGATGGAACGAAAGCGATTTTTTATTATATTGCTGATGGAAGGATTGATTTTAGAGAATTGGTGAAGGTGTTAGCTAGAGAGTTTCGTTTACGGATACAGATGCATCAAATAGGGGTGCGTCAAGAGGCGGGATTAGTGGGAGGATATGGAACCTGTGGAAGGCCCCTTTGTTGTTCTACTTTTTTAACCCAGTTTAAGAGTGTGATGTTAGCAGCACCTCGTTTGCAAGGAATAGCACTCAACCCTGAAAAGTTAACAGGTTTATGTAAACGTTTGAAATGTTGTTTGAATTATGAATTAGACCAGTATTTAGAAGCGTGGTTGCAGATTCCTGATATTAAGGAGATTGAAACCGATAAGGGGTTGGTAGTTAGGAAAAAGGTGAATATACTACAGCGGTTAGTGTGGTATGGATATGCAGAAGGAGATGGCGGAAGCCATAGCTGGATTTGTTTGGATATAAAGCAGATGAGTTTATTAGAGCGTTTATTGAAGGAGGGTAAGCGATTTGAGTCGTTGGAGGCGATTGCTTCAGTAGTATTGAATGGGTAAGTTTTTAGCAATTAAGTATTTGGAGGTTTCGTAAAAACTTTTCTATTTTTGCAAACAGACTAAAACATAGAAGGGACTATGTGGCGAAGAGTAACCTTAAGTTTCGTTTTGTTGGCGGGAGCCTCGCTACTTTGGGCTCAGGGCAATAGAAGGGCGTATTATAAGCCCGTGAAGGCAATGACATTGAAGGAGCGTTATCTGCAGGAGATGAAGATTTTGATGGACGAGCAAATCGCTTTTTCAGCACCCGCACCTGTAGTAAAACAAGCGCCTATAGAAGTAGTGAACAACGCAAAAGTTACCCAAGGTATTACTGTAGCTAACATAGGAAGCTCCTCTAATGCTTTTTCTATCATAACTAATATCCAAAATCAAGTATTTACCCTGCCTGAGTATAATTTAGTGGGCTTTGTCCATCGTAACTGTATTTGCGATTTCAATACTGTCGTTGGAGTACCTGGTGGCATTGCGAATGGGATATTGCGTATAGATGTTTCTTTAGATAATGGGGGCACGTGGAATAATAACTTAGGTCCTTTAACGCCGTTGAATAGTAATAATCCTGAAAATGTATGGATTCGCTATCCATCAGGTACTGTTATTTTACCTCCAGGGATGAATAATGTAGATAGCGCGATTGTGGTTGTTTTTGGTGCTTCTCATGATGGTGCTTCTTGGGGGGATGCCGTATGGGGTAAAACCAATAATGTTTCTGGTTTGCAAGCAGGACCTATAGAGCAGGATCCGGCTAATCCCGTTAACCCCAGTGTAACATGGCGACCCTTGTGGCGTAGTGATTATCCAAATATTTTCATCCCCAGAGGTAGTATGGTGGGATTATCCACAAGACAAGTTTTCTACTTGTTAGACCATAGTTTTGATGGAGCAAACTTTGGTGATTCTATTTTCTTATGGATTGGTACCTTTAGTGGCGATACGATGATATGGACAAGAAGTTCTTTTAAGCCTGGGGTTAATATTGATGCTAATGGGGATGCCCGTTTCGGTGGCTATGCTATTGCCTTTGATCCTACAGAAAAACACGGATGGATTTGTATAGAAGGGGACTATGACCAAGATGGCGACCCTACCATCGTAGAACCACAATTTGAAAGACAACCTATCCTTTACCACAGTGGCGATACAGGTAAAACATGGAATGGTCCTATTGTTGTAGACCTGCGTAGCTTTAGCGGTTTAGTAGATTCTTTAAAGTACATTGTTGCAGATACGGACCAAAATGGCGTGCTTGATACTATATGGTTTACAGGCATTCCTTATATGATAGAATGGGACATGGTTGTAGACTATTCAGGTAATCCCCATATTTTCTGTGATTTTGTGAATGCTTTAACAACAAATCCGGATAGTGCAGACTGGATAAGTGTTACGGTGCATGTCCTTGGCGAAATATGGACAGAGGATTTTGGCAACACATGGAAGTATCGTCACATTGCGTATTTAACTTGCTATGATGGCTATACTTATTATGATGCTGCTAATCCTGATCCTCAACAGGCTATTCGTTGGGCTAGCTATGTGCAAGCTTCACGTTCTGCCGATGGTCGTACCTTAGCATGTAGTTGGGTAGATGATACCAGTTTAACGAATCCTAATTGGCCAACAAGGAGCGTTCATGATTTATGGGTATATGCGGAGAAGGTAGGTAGTGGTGGCGTAATGGATTATGTACTGCCGACTGATATGAGTGCTATTATTAGGGCTATTCCTAATTTACCATCTGGAATCCCCAATGCTTTTAACTTCCCAACTGCAGCACCTGTTATGCTTAAAGGAGTTACGCCTCCTGATACAGGATATTACTATCCTGTTGTTTTCACTACAACTGCGTCTGCTTATATCCAAAATAATGCTGCCCATAGAGTTCAGTGGACATACTTAGGCATTGGGCTAGATGGTCTAGTGTCTTCGCAAGAGCAGCCTATTTCACTTCCTAATGTAGTGGTTAATGTTTATCCTAATCCTGTAAAAGAGGTGCTTACCGTTCAAGTTAAGCGCAAGGGAACAGTTGTTCTTTATGATTTGCAAGGAAGACAGCTGTTGCAGGCAGCTATTGAAAATGGTTTGGCTAAGCTTTCAATGCAAGAATTGCCAGCAGGTGTTTATCTATTAAAGGTTACTACGACAGAAGGGGTTGTAACGAAACGAATTATAAAACGTTAAAAGCAAAAAGGGGGGCGAAAGCCCCCCTTAATTTTTAAAAATACAAACATAACCTAGCTTTCTTTCCCTTGCATGATTCACTTAAAACACTGATGCCGCGAATTGTTAATAAATCTACAATGTCTTGGTCCGAAGGTACCAAAGAAAAAATTATAATAAGATTGCTATAAGCCAACGCTATAGAAAAGGATAAGAACATTTTTAATTCATGTCAAGCGCTGTTGTTTTTAGTATTTTGCGATTGGGAAAATGTATTTCTCGCCACAAATAGTAACTTGGAGATAATAGATACCTTGTGCTAAGGCATTCATGGGGATAGAAAACAGGCGAGTTCCTTTAGTTGTAGTATGATAAGAATACTTTTGTTGTCCTTCTACTGTGTAAAGCGCTAGCTCAATAAAGCAGTTTTGTGGAGTGGTAATAGGTAGAAAAACTTGTTTTTTCGCGGGATTAGGATACGGTATACCGATGCTATATTTATTTCCTTTCCAATGAATGTAGATTTGATTAGAGTAGAGCATTTGATTATCAGTAGTATAAGCGATTACTCTATAGTAGTAGCCTTTGTGGCGGATTTCGGTGTCTCTATAAATGGTGTTTGTTCCTTGATAGAGAGTTTGGAAAGATTTACCGTCGTTACTTCGTTGAAGGATATAGTATTTGGGGTTTATATTATTAGGAGCCCATCGCAGTAGGGTACTGTGTTCACTTTCTACATTACCCCATAGGAATATTGCATTGATGCCTAAGGGATTGCAGGCGTCGTAAATGGTTACGGCATCTTTAGCAGTGCAATAGCCCGTGTGGACCTCGACAACATACGTGATTCCTCCTGCTTGAGATAAGGTAGCGACAGGATTAGGGCATGTATCACAGTTTAATCCCGTTGAAGGATACCATTGGAATTTAGGCCAATCCAAAGTCCCTTGGTAAAAAGTTAATTGAATATTGGGTTTTATTACACCACCATTTCCACTGGTTATAAAGCAACCGTTATTCCTTAAAGACACCCCATTTAAGTACTGAGTTAAAGCAGCAGCGCCTCCTTCTACTGCAGCATAAGCAGAACTACCACCACGCACACGGGAACCATTGAAATAACAAATTTCTATTACTAAATTTTCAAAACCATTCCAACGATAAGCACTGTCTAAGATAAAGGTATTCCAGCCTACTGTAGGATTTACAGAGGTTGGCCCATAGACAGTTTTTAAATTAGAAATAAAAGTGCTTAAAGTTTCTTGGGAAGTACATCCAATTTTAATAGTGAAATTGTTATAAGGGATTTGATGGTTAGCAGTGGAAACATAAAATCCTATCGCTGTGATAACACTTCCACTATCCAGTCCTATATTTTGAAGTTCTTGAGCAGTATAGAGTATTTGGCTTCTAGCTCCTTGGTTGGACTGCGGAGCAAAAATAGAATTGGTTGTTAGCGATTGATTACCTAAGAGTAACGTGGTTGTTTGAGGTGGGGTTAAAGCTCCTCCTTGATAAATATCGCATGAGGAAGGTAAAAAAGGACCTTGATAGGTTACCCATAAAGGTATAGAAATAGCATTTCCTTGATAACATACGGTAGTATCAGGACGGGCATCTGCACCATAGACATAGAACCTTATACTATCAGAAGCACTACCTAAGCAACTATTTTCTCCATTTACATAAACCCAATAGGTCATTGCCGTTGTTGGTTGTACCTCTGTCGTATCACAATTTGGACAAGAGAGCCCTGTTGTAGGGGACCATTGAAGGGTGTAAAGGGGAGACGTGGCAAGTGATGCCTTACGTATCGCAAAATAAGTACGAGGCAGTATAGAATAGTATTGATTAACCATTTGTAAATCGCATCCATGAAGTGTAGAAGCCGTTGCTGTTGCAGCAGCAAGATAGCCAAGAGATTCTATATGAACCATAAAATGATTCCCTCTACTACTATCTGCTGTATAGCAAATTTCTATCAATAGATTCGAAACACCGTCCCATTGGTAAGGGATGTCCAAAGAATATAAATGCCAACCTCCTTGAACTTGATTCACTGTTATGGTTCTTGGGTAGTAAACTGTTAAAAAAGAGGCATTAACAAACGAGGAGTTTGTAGGGAATTCCGAAAAGTCAACACAAGCTATTTTAATTGTAAAATTTTTATATTCCCATGTAGACGGATAGTCAGATTGGAAATACTTTTTCACTTTAAAACCGATGGTTTGAATCACATCTCCTGGTTGAAGTCCGATAGATTGTAATACCGTGGTATTGTAGAGCAATTGAATTCGTCCATTACGTTGGCCTGCATAAAGGGGGAAGGTGGCGTAGCTATTTGTCCCTGAATCCAGCTTTTTTTCCGTAAGAGGAGAGAGATAGTCATTACTCAAGTAAGGTCCACAACGGTTCGCATTTGCTACCTCGGCAATTAGGGTTCCTGTAGGGTTTGTAGTGCCTGAAAGCGAGTCTATACAGAATAGGGTGTCGCTGGCAAGAATGGCTACAACAAGCGGTTGTGTGTACATAGGAAGCCACAGAGTATCTGAGACTTTACAGCTGGTTGATGTTATTGTAGCAATATAGAGACTACTTTCTTGCACGTCTGCTATAGGGTTAGCACATTGATAGCAGCTTAAATTAGGCCCTTGCCATACAATGAGGCTATCATTGCAAATGCTGCATTGCTGCCATTGTGCCCATAGTTGCACTGTATCAGGTTGACATAGTACGGTATCCGCTGTATAGATAGTGAGTTGGGGGTTTTCTACATAGACAGTGATAGTGTCTTTAGCGCCACAGTCATTAGTAACGATATATTGAGTTGTTGTAGTGGGGGTTGCAACAGGATTAGGACAATTGCTACAGCTAAGTCCTGTAGGGGGGGACCATGTAAAGTTACTACCGCCAATTGCTTGTAATTGTGCTCCTATTCCTTGACAAAAAATTTGGTCTCCTAAGGCTTTAACGCCAGCACCTACATGAAGTGCTATAATAACTTCTTTCTCTACAGCAGAAACACACGGGATAGCTTGTGGAGGTATTGCGTGCAGCTTTACGCGCCAATAATGAGCTCCTACATCTTGATCAGTTGGTGTCCAAGAAAAACTCCCTGTAGGGCTTGGGCTGTTGTTGTTAATAATGTTCCAAGTGGCGGTAGGAAGAACACTTAACACATCACTACTCATCGTGATAGCATCATTCTCAGGATCTGAAGCAACCAGTTCAAAACTCACATTGTTGTAGTCGCAGATTAGCAATGCAATAGTATCTTGGCTAGCGCTCAGCAAAGTAGCCCCTTGTAAGTTTTGCAACGTGAGGGTAGGAAGTTGATTATAAGAAGTATCGCCTTGGAATTTTAAAAATACTAAATCATCATCGCCATAGGCAATGTCTTGAAACCAAGCTCCTCCGCCTATATCCTTTAAAATCAAATCGCTTGCATGGGTAGCACAAGCAACTATAACATTGGAACAGCTATCCACGATCAAAGCAGGAACATAAACACTGAAATTCCCCGAATATAAAGTAAGCCATCTTCTCTTCCCATTGGGAGAGAAGGAACCTATGAATACCTCAAAACCACACTTAAAAGTGGAATCAAAAAAAGAGCCATCTGCAGGATTGTAGAGATAAGGAATACTATCAGGGAGATTTAGTTGGTGACACAAATTAGGACTAAGCGCATTGGGAGGAATGCCTATTATTCCTGCAATGTAAATATTATTTTTCCTATCTACTTTTACGGATTGGACTAGCTCATTGGCAGGTGCTCCTAAATAGGTAGCCCACAATAGTTGTTTGTTAGAGTCTAGCTTTATAATAAAAGCATCGTGAGGCATACCCCTATAGCTAGCATTGGGGTGGCGGCCAACATAGCTTTGAAGATAGCTTGTAGTATCTATGGCTGCAAGGGGTAATAGGTTATCATACTTTCCACCAGCTACAATAATATTTTTTTGTGTATCTAAAATAATGGTCGCACCCCTTCCTCTTCCAGGAATTGCAGTACTCCACACTAATTCATAGGTATTGAGACGAATTTCCAAGATAAAAGCCTCCGGCTGTAAACTGTTGCAGCCAAAAGGGTTAGGAGAGAAGTCATAGAAGAACGCGTTACCTCCTGGATTCATTGTGGGAAAGGTATTCCCTGAAGTTGTAGCACCTGTCATGAATAGCGCATTGTCGCTAAGTGTAAGCGCATCATTAGAAATTACTATACTCCGTCCTTCTATTGTTTCATAAATGAAGTTGTAGTCCTCTCCTCCTGGTGTTTCACAGTCAACGCCGCCGAGGTAAGTTGCCCAGAAGATTTGCATTTGGTCGTCAAAGTGCATAAGAACGATATCGTAGTTTCCTGCGTTATTAGGTTGGTAATAGGCGTTGCCGCCGGGATTATAGGTATAGAGGTTAGGGGAGGAGGTAACGCCGGCAGCATAGATTTGATTTTGACGGAGGTTAGCACAGAGGTGGCGAATAGCGTCGTCGCCGCTACCTCCATAGTAAGTTGTCCATTGTAATTGTCCTAAGCTATTAAAATGGGTGATAAATCCATCATAGCCGCCAGCGTTATTACTTTGTGCATATCCAGAAGGTAAAGCAGGTATAGGGAGGTCATTAGATCGCGTAGCTCCCGCAGCAATCAAAGTGGTGTCGTTAATCACTGTCAGAGTATAAAAACAGTCATAGTCAGAACCTCCAAAATAGGTTGCCCAAAGCAGGCGTCCTACATTGTCAAATTTTAATAAATATCCGTCTGTTTGACTTGCAAGGGTTCCTTGAAAATAAGCCCCTGTTCCTGGATTGTAGACGGGGAAAGTAGAAGTTTGCGACCACCTTCCTGTAATTCCTGTAGCATAGAGATTCCCTTGTGCATCTTTTTGGAAGTCATGGAGATATTCTCCATCGTCTCCTCCATAAAGGGTTGCCCACAAAAGAACAAACGGAGGGTCTATTTTTAAAGGAGGAACATAAGAAGAAACAATTTTGTATCGCAAAAACTCTCCATCCCAAACATAACGAATAGCGATTGTATCGCCATTGCCATCCACTGCCGTCAAAGGTCCTTCTTTAAAAGTCCCTAAAGGAGTTTCTAAGTAAAGGTATTTCCCATCTTCAGACACTGATACATCTGCCCAATAAATTCGGAAAAGAATTTGCTCAGCAGCCGTAGAGTCATAAACAATGAAATCGCTATGTACTTTTTCTTGTTCTAACCGCCATATCCAGTCTACTCCTGGGTAAATATCTTTAATTACCACTTTTCTAAAATGTTTTACAGTAATTCCTTCAGGACAATGGGGATAGTAATAATGAACATAATAAGGCATTGGGTCAAAATATTGAATTTGGCGAATGTTTGCTTTAGGAAGGTGAATATCTACACGATTAAACAAAACTTCATAACGCTCACCCCCTATGTGTTCGTCTTCTATTTCTCTTACCTGATAAATAGTAATGGAGAAGCCTTCTTTCGTTACAAAAAAACGGAAAGGCTTCTGAGTGTAGCTAAAATAAACTTCGGAAACAACCTTACCCTTTTCATCTGCAATTTGCCCATCGTTAGGTTCAAAACCCTGAAGTTTTCCTAAAACGGG